>CAXRIN010000029.1:0-27283 GCA_964230605.1 Flavobacteriaceae bacterium | reverse complement strand
TGGCTCAAAAAAGTACTGGACGTTATTCCTGATTATAAGGTTAATCGACTAGAGGAATTACTACCTCAGAATATCAAACTAGACTAGCTTTTAAGATACCCTATCGGGATAGACAATATGTAATTGGTGGGATGCTTACAGCACATCTTATCTCAATTCTGCTTTTAATTTATCTTCAAAAGCCTTTTGAAGTTTCTCCATTGTTTTTTCAATCTGCTTGTCTTTTAATGTAGACTCATCAGATTGTAAAATGAAACTTAAAGCGTATGATTTCTTTCCAGCTGGTAATTTATCACCTTGATATATATCAAACAACTCAACCTCTTTTAATAAATTACGCTCGCTTTCAAAAGCTATTCTTTCTAAATCGGCATACTTAATTGCCTCATCCAATAAAAGCGATAAATCTCTTTTTACAGGGTGGAATTTAGCTAAAGGCTGGAACTTTGTTTTTACAAACTGCACCAACTTTAAAATTTCATCCCATTGTATGTCGGCGAAATAAACATCTTGTTTTACCCCTGCAGATTTTAAGAAGGACTTTTTCACCTTTCCGTACTCTGCAATCAATATTTTCTTAAAATATAAACCAACACCTTCAACTAAATAATCACTTTGGAGTGCTTTGGTTTTTAATTTCTGAATACCCAATCTATCTAGTAATAAAGTAATATATCCTTTAATTGTATAGTATGAAACTTTATCCGAAGAAGCATTCCAAGATTCCTCACTCTTTAAACCTGTTAAAAACAAAGCAAGATGTTTCTTTTCATCATATTTTCCTTCCTCGTTTTTCCAATAAGTTTTACCAAACTCGAAGAATTTCAAGTTTGGATTCTTCATGTTTTGGTTTCGAGTAATACTCTCTAATCCTCCAAACAACAAACTTCTTCTTAAGATGTTTAAGTCTTGACTTAAAGGATTTAGTAATTCAATATGTGACTCTTCCGATGCTGATTCAACACCTTCGTAATATCCTTTTTTAGTTAATGAATTATTTAAAATTTCATTAAACCCATTTGAAGCTAAAAGATTGGAAACTTCCTTCACTACTTTTTGCTGAGGAATACCGTCAGCAATAATAATTGAAGATTTTAACGAAGTTGGAATTGAAACAGAGTTAAATCCATAAACTCTTAATATATCCTCAATTACATCACACTCACGCTGAACATCAACACGATAAGGAGGTACTAAAAGATCTAATTTATCATCAGATTCAGCTACAATTTCAATTTCTAAACTTTTTAAAATTTGTTTGATTTTGTCTTTTGGCAAAACATCACCAAGTAAGTTATTACAACGTGTATAACTAAATTCAACAGCAAACGGCTTAGCTTCTTCAACAACAACATCTTTAACCTCTGATGCTATTTCTCCACCTGCCACTTCAACAATTAAATTCGCTGCTCTTGTCAATGCTTTAACTGTAAGCAAAGGATCTACACCTCTTTCAAATCTATATGACGCATCCGTTTTTAATCCGTGATCTTTACTTGTTGTTCTAACTGATACAGGATTAAAGTAAGCGCTTTCTAAAAACACATCTGTAGTTGATGCAGACACTCCTGATTTCTCACCTCCAAAAACACCTGCTATACACATAGCTTCCGAAGCATTGCAAATCATTAAATGACCACTCTTCAACTCTCTTTCAACTCCATCTAAAGTCACAAACTTTTGTCCCTCTAAATCACTTTTAACGTTGATTTCTTTCCCTGCAACAGCATAATCAAACGCATGCAATGGCTGACCAAGCTCATGTAAAACAAAATTGGTTACATCAACTACATTGTTCACCGGAGTCAAACCGATTGAATTTAATTTCTTCTTCAACCAGTCTGGACTATCTTGAACTTTAACACCTGCAATTGAAACACCTGAATAACGTGTACAAGCTAGTTTATCTTGAATATTTATTTCAAAAGGTAAATCTGCCTTTTTTTCTAAAGCTTTTAATTCAGGAAATTTAGCATTTATAGCTCTTCCATTATATTGGTAATATGCTGCTAAATCACGAGCTACTCCAAAATGTGAAAGTGCATCTGCACGGTTTGGTGTAATATCAACTTCAAGAATGTAATCCTCTTCAACTTCAAAATAATCTTTCGCCAAAGTTCCAACAGGAACTTCCTCGGGTAAAACCATAATTCCATCATGGCTTTTTCCAAGTCCAATTTCGTCTTCAGCACAAATCATTCCTTCAGACAATTCCCCTCTTAGCTTGGATTTTTTAATTACGAAGCTATCATCTCCACTGTGTAGTGTTGTTCCAATAGTAGCCACAACAACTTTTTGCCCTGCTGCCACATTTGGCGCTCCACAAACAATACATAAAAGCTCCTCCCCTCCTACATCAACTTTTGTACAACTTAATTTATCAGCATTTGGATGTTGCCATCTCTCTTTAACTTCTCCTACAACTAAACCTGCTAAACCACCTTTGATGGATTCTCTTTTTTCAATTCCACCAATCTCCAATCCTAAATCTGTTAAGATTTTAGATAACTCTTCTGGAGATTCGTCGATTTGTATATATTCTTTAAGCCAATTATAAGAGATGTTCATACCGAAATATTTTGTGCAAAAGTACTAAAATGAAAGAAGAAAGCCGTTGGATTAACGGATAGAAATAAAACTGATTTTACCTTGTGAAAACCCAATCATTCTCTGATGAGAGTCCCTCGTTAAAAACATATCCATCTTCAGTGAAATTCTTAATAGATTCCGCATCCTCAATATCGTTTTGAATAATCCACTTAGCCATTGTACCCCTAGCTTTTTTAGCAAAAACCATAATTGTTTTATAGTCTCCATTTTTAAACTCTTTGAAATTTGGTGTCACAACGCGGCCTTTAAACTGCTTTAATTTTGCAGCTTTATTGTATTCATTTGATGCTAAATTGACAATCAAGTCTTTTTCTTCAGCTTGAATAAAATTCAAAATTTCATCCCCCCAATATTCATATAAGTTTTTGTTTTTGCCAACAACCAATTTTGTACCCATTTCTAATCGATATGGTTCAACTACTGTACTCGGCTTTAAAATCCCATATAAACCAGAAAGAATTCTAAGTTTATCCTCTGCTTTATTTAAATCTTCTTTTGAAAAACTTTGGATATCAAGACCAGTATAAACTTCTCCATTAAAAGCAAAACCGGCAAGAGATTTTTCATTACTTTCCTCACCCATCACCTGAAATCGCTGATAATTTAAATCTGCTAACTGAGGACTTAACTTCATTAATTCCCCAATTTGCTTCGCCGATTTTTTTCTTAACACATTAAGCAAACCATCTGTTTTAGACTGAAAAAAAGGTTTTTCAGCATTACTAGTTTCTGGCGATTTGGAAAAATCTAATTTTTTAGCCGGAGAAAGTAAAATCTTCATTTGATATAGATTAGGATGAACTACAAAATTATCAATTTTTAATGGCTTTTAAACTGAATAACTTTTGACCAAAAATTCCGTAGGACAAGGGACACAATAACTAAAGATGGAAAAATACAAAGCTATAATCGTTGATGATGATCCTATTTCTCAAAAAATAGTTGAACAATGTTTAAATCGTAGTGGTGTTTTTGATACTCCTTTAGTTTTAGGTGACGCCTTATCCCTAAAAGAAAAAATTCAAGAGGAATCCTTTGACGTTATCTTTTTAGATGTAGAACTTCCCGAACTTTCTGGCTTGGATTTCATAAAAGCATTTGAGAATCTGCCACAAGTTGTTTTAATGAGCAACATGAAACATTATGCTGTAGATGCTTTTGAAGTTGAAGTTTTAGATTTCCTTCCTAAACCAATTGAATATGGAAGATTTTTAAAAACAATCAATAAGTTAGAAAAGGCTTTTGAACCAACTTTTGAAGGAGGAAAAGATGAGAAAGAAGATAGTATTTTCTTTAAAGTAAATGGTAAACTTCAAAAAATTAATTTATCTGATATTTTGTTTTTCGAATCAATGTCGGACTATGTCAAAATCATTACCTCTGAAAAGACATATGTTGTACTTCAAACTATGACTAAACTGGAAAAAACGCTCCCTAAACGCTTTGTTCGTTGTCATAGATCATACATGGTCAATCTTAAAAAAGTTGATGCGCTTGATGATCGGGTGCTTGAAATTGAACGTCATGCAATTCCTGTTTCAAGAAGTTATTACAACGATATTAAAAACCGATTAAAGGTTTTAGGATAGATATTGAAGATAGAATTCTCAAAAAATTTCCAATCGAGAAGAGTTCAATGTCATATTAATAAAAATGCTACCCTTTTGAGGTAGCATTTTTTTGTATTTCGATTCTATGTTAAGTTAAGCATCAATATTCGCATATTGCGCATTCTCTTCAATAAACTCTCTACGTGGTGGAACTTCATCTCCCATTAACATTGAGAAAGTTCTATCAGCCTCTTGAGCATCACCAATATTAACTTGTCTTAAAGTACGAGCTTCTGGATCCATAGTTGTACTCCATAACTGCTCAGCGTTCATCTCCCCAAGACCTTTGTATCGTTGAATTGACACACCAGAAGTACTTCCTGAAGCCCCTTTCATTTTTTGAACTGCTAAGTCGCGTTGATCATCATTCCAACAGTACTCTTGCTGCTTACCTTTCTTAACTAAGTATAAAGGTGGTGTTGCAATGTAGATATAACCCGCTTCAACTAATTCCTTCATGTGACGGAAGAAGAAAGTTAAAATCAACGTAGAAATGTGAGAACCATCAACATCGGCATCACACATGATGACAATCTTGTGATATCTTAATTTCTCAGTATTTAGGGCTTTTGAATCTTCTTCGGTACCAATTCTAACACCTAAAGCTGTGTAGATATTTTTAATCTCTTCGTTTTCGAAGATCTTGTGCTGCATTGCTTTTTCCACATTTAAGATCTTACCTCTTAATGGAAGGATAGCCTGGAACTCTCTATTACGTCCCATTTTTGCAGTACCACCTGCAGAATCTCCCTCGACAAGGTAAATCTCACTTAAAGCAGGATCCTTAGATGAACAATCTGAAAGTTTTCCCGGTAATCCCGAAACTTGCATTACGTTCTTTCTTTGAACCATTTCACGAGCCTTAGTTGCTGCGTGACGAGCTTGAGCCGCTAGAATAACTTTATCTACAATAACTTTAGCCTCATTTGGATGCTCTTCTAAATAATTAGATAGCGCTTCCGATACAGCTTGATCAACAGGAGAAGAAACTTCTCTGTTACCTAATTTAGTTTTTGTTTGACCTTCAAATTGTGGTTCAGCTACTTTTACAGAAACAATCGCAGTTAAACCTTCACGGAAATCATCAGAGTTAATTTCAAACTTCAATTTTGATAACATTCCCGATTTCTCAGCGAAGTTCTTTAAAGTTCTTGTTAAACCTCTTCTGAAACCTGTTAAGTGAGTACCACCTTCGTATGTATTAATGTTATTTACATAAGAGTGAACATTTTCAGAATATGAAGTATTGTAACACATACCTACTTCAACAGGAACTCCATTTCTTTCTCCTTCGAAATAAATTACATCAGGGATTAATTGCTCTCTTGAACTATCAATATATTTAACGAATTCTGTAAGTCCAGCTTCAGAATAAAAACTTTCAGACTTAGGAGAACCATCTTCGTTCTTTGGAGTAGCTTCTCTTCTATCTGTTAATGTGATTCTGATTCCTTTATTCAAAAATGCTAATTCACGCATTCTTTTTGCCAGAATTTCCCACGAGTAAATAAGGTCAACAAAAATCTCAGGATCGGGTTGGAAAGTTACTTCAGTACCTCTTTGATCCGTTTCCCCAACAACTTTTACATCATACTTAGGTTTTCCTTGAGAATACTCTTGTTGCCAAACTTGACCATCACGGTAAACAGTTGCTTTTAAATCAATCGAAAGCGCGTTAACACAAGAAACCCCAACACCATGTAAACCTCCTGATACCTTGTAAGTATCTTTATCGAATTTACCACCGGCGTGAAGCACAGTCATTACAACTTCAAGTGCTGACTTTTTCTCTTTTGGGTGCATCGCAGTTGGAATACCACGACCATTATCAATTACTGTGATAGAATCACCTTCATTTATAAATACTTGTATATTATCACAGTGTCCAGCTAAAGCTTCATCAATCGAGTTATCTACAACCTCGTAAACTAAGTGGTGTAAACCTTTAGAAGTTACATCACCAATGTACATTGCGGGTCTTTTTCTAACCGCTTCTAATCCTTCTAGGACCTGAATATTACTCGCTGAATAATCCTTATTTGCTTCCTGATTTTCACTCATAGAATTCTAGTTTTTTGAACTTGTCTCAAAGATAACCGAAGAGCCTTCGAAAACCATTTAAAACACTGGGTTTTTCGTCATATTTATCAACACGAAATTAACATCTATTTAAGATGTGATTTTAAAGAAAAGGATGTGCAAAATGCTGACTTCTATTTTTTACTATTTTTGAAAAAAATCAAAAGATGGAATTAGGGGTTAAATTGGATATAATAGATTTGAAAATCTTAAGAATTTTACAAGAAAAAGGTAGAATCACCAACCTCCAATTATCGCAAGAAATAGGTTTATCTCCTGCTCCTACTCTTGAGCGTGTTAAAAAGCTCGAAACTTCGGGGGTAATTGAAGGATACCACGCCCAAGTAAACGATACACTTTTAGGAATGGGTATAAGAGCATTTATATCTATTTCGTTGGAAAGACAAAAAGTTGATTCAATTGTAACGTTTAAAGAGAAAATTCAAGCTATACCAGAGGTTTTAGAATGCTATCAAATAACAGGAAACGCGGATTACTTTTTGAAAGTCGTAGTTAAGGACATCCCTTCTTTTGAAAGTTTGATCTCTAACAAATTAAGCCAGATAGAAGAAATTGGTCAAATGCAAACGATGATGATTCTTTCGAAAGTTAAAGATTCAAAAGTGGTCCACTTCGAAATAGACTAGTCTTTTAACGGGCTATACAACGCAAAGATGTTGGGATTACTTCTTCGCAATCCATATCCGTAATTTAAAACCTTGTAACTTGTTTTTCCCCTATTCCATAAATGCGACTCTACATTTATGCTATCCAAACTCTCTAACGAAGAATGATAACTGTTCACTAACCAAAAGCGACTTGAATCTCCCTTAAAATCATTAGAATTGGCGCCTATCCATGCTATTTGCTCATTACCTTTCTTAATTTTTAAAACTGAAACCATTTGATTTTCTGGATCCTCTGTTTCAAATTCCACTTGAATAAAAACATCAAGGATATCAAGATCGTCATTTAACAGACTGTCTAAAGGAAACTTTCGATTAAACCCATATAATCCTTTTTGAAACAGCCCTACATCAATTTCCTCAAACTGAAAATCCTTTTTTGAAACGTAAAAACTATCTTTCGAAGGATTTCTTGTAAAAACAAAATTGTCAAACCCTACTCCCCTGTCAATTAACTCAACATTTGGAAAATAAGCTGCAATTAAGGCATTCTGTTTATCAGACAAATTACCTGAGACAACTTTTTCGTATTTTTTATTCTGGAGTAAAGTCTGAAATTCTTTTATCGACAAACAATCATTATCGAAAGTGAAATACTCAAAATCCTCAGAAGATTCGTTTTGGTAAAATTTCAACATTCCTTCCTCGTGCATTCCTATGTTCAGTACATTCCCCTCCCTCGATACTAAATCATAATATCTCTTAACGGGGCGCTCAAAAGTTGTTTTATAATGTTTTCTTTCGAATACCAAAGAGGTAATTCCCAAGATTACAATACCTAACAAACTTACATTTACTAACCATTTTTTATAATTCCCCCAGAAGGAAAAAACAAACAATACAGCGCAAGGAAATGAAAATAATAAAATTGAATATTGGAATACCGGTTTAAACTGGTGCGAATACCAAACTGCAATTGCAAAAGAGGAAATCGCCAAGAATAACATTGTAATTCTTCTTTTTACAACCCCTTGTATGCTCAAACGAAATTCCTTTTTAATTTGAAAAACAAGCGTTGTTACTATAACGAAAAACAAATAATAAGCGGAATAATTGAATACGTAGTAATAGTAATTAAATGAATCCTCAACAGAAGTTAACGGCAACCAATCTACATTATCACCTTGGGTTAATTGATAAAACAAAATTCCCAAATGAGGTGAAAAAAGTAAGAAACCTAATACTCCTGCAGAAACATATTTTAAAATCTGATCTTTCTTTAGCCAAAACAAACCTGTTAAAGAAAGTATCACTCCAAAAAGCAAAGCAAAATAATGTGAGTAACCAGTTAAAGCTAGGTAGATAGCATATTGAATGTATACCTTCCAAGAGGATTCTTTTTGAAAGAAAATTTTTGTCCAAACTCTTATCAAAAGCAAACAAAAAAGAAGCCCAGGAGTGTATGGACGAATTATAATATGATAGAAAATTGTATGCTGGGCAACTGCAAAAAAGGCTACAGCCAATAAACCTGTTGAAGTACTAAACCATTCTTTACCAATCTTAAACACTTGATAAAGCGTGATCATTCCCATTATTAGAAAAGGAAACTTTATTCCAAATTCATTAATCCCGAATAAGAACTGATGAAATTTCAAATAGAGTTGAACCCCAGCGGGGTGCCCATCTAATTTTATTCCCTTTTCAAAAAACTCATTCCATGTGGGATAATCTAATCTTTGAAGAGCACTAATTTCATCGTGCATAAAATCAAGCTCCCAAAACCTCCAAAATCTTAATACAAAACCAATTAACAAGATTATTCCAAGAAGGAATTTTTCATCTCGTAAATTAAGTTTAGATTTTAATTGCATTACAAAACAGGAATAGGTTGCTTATTTTCATCAATAGCAACTAAAGTAAAAGTTGCATCTACAGCTTCAACTCTAGACTCGGAATACATTTCCTCAACAAATATTTTGACAGAAACAGTTAAGGATGTTCTTCCAACTTTGGATACTTCACCAACAACTTCAATAATTGATCCTGCAGGAAGTGGCTTTTTGTAATTTACATTAGAGCCAGCAGTTACAAATCCCTTTCTGCAAAATCTAGTTGCTGTTATAAACGAAATTTCATCCATCAGGTCCATTGCCTTTCCGCCATGCATGGTATTATGATGGTTGGTTAACTCTGGGAATACAGCTTTGAATAAAGATGTTTTAGATTTTATTATTCGTTCCTCAACAGTCATTAAATAAAGTATTGAAATAAATCAGGATCCTCGTTGATAACTGTGTAATTGATACTATACTGCTCCATTCGACTAATTAATCCGTCGTAATCACTTGGATCAGACAATTCAACACCAATCAATGCAGGACCGGCTTCTCTAGCGTTTTTCTTAACGTATTCAAAACGTGAAATATCATCTTTTGGTCCTAGAACCTCGTTTACAAACTCTTTAAGCGCACCCGGTCTTTGCGGGAACCTAACAATAAAAAAGTGCTTTAAGCCTTCATATATCAAGGATCTCTCCTTGATTTCTTGCATTCTTCCTATGTCGTTATTACTTCCACTAACAACACAAACAACCTTCTTGCCTTTGATTTCATCTTTAATAAAATCAAGAGCGGCAATAGATAAAGACCCCGCAGGCTCAACAACTATTGCTTCTTCATTATATAATTGAAGAATCGTTGAACAAACTTTTCCTTCTGGAACTAAAACCACATCATCAATGATGTTTTTTATTACTTCAAAAGTTTGTTCTCCAATCTTTTGAACAGCAGCTCCATCAACGAACTTGTCTATTTTAGGTAATTCAATTGGCTGACCAACTCTAAGAGCTTCTTTCAGCGAGGGAGCGCCTTCTGGTTCAATACCAATCAATTTTGTATTTGGACTAACTGCCTTGAAGTAAGAACCGGTACCGCTGGCAATTCCACCACCTCCAACTGGTAACAATAAGTAATCGATATCTTTTTCGTCCTCCAAAATTTCCAACCCAATTGTACCCTGACCTTCCATAACTCTTGGGTCATCAAAAGGGTGCACAAAAGTCAAACCTTCTTCTTCACAGGTTTTCATTGAACTTTTATAACTATCGTCAAAAGTATCCCCTGTAAGAACAACCTCAACGTACTCCTTCCCGAAAAACTTAACCTTATCAACCTTCTGTTTTGGAGTTGTTGATGGCATAAAAACCTTTCCATGAATCTTTAAAAGATTACATGAATAAGCAAATCCTTGAGCATGATTCCCGGCACTAGCGCAAATAACTCCCTTGGATAATGCTTCTTCCGAAAGCGATTTAATTTTATTGTAAGCTCCTCTAATTTTGTATGATCTAACCAATTGTAAATCTTCTCTTTTAAGAAAAATTTCACATTGATATCTTTCGCTTAAAAGCAAATTTTTTTGCAAAGGAGTTCTTTCAGCTACACCTTTTAAGTTTTCTGCAGCTTTCTTGATATTATCTATTGAAACTAAACTCAAGATTTTTGATTTACAGGTTTGATGCAATTTTTTCAGCTAATTCCTTAAATTCTTCTGGAGTTAACTTGACTCTTTCCTTTGTGAAATTTAAATCAGAAATTGCATTAATTGGAACCAAATGAACGTGGGCATGCGGTACTTCTAACCCAATAACCGAAACACCTATTCGTTCACATGGAACTGTTTTTTTAATAGCATGCGCTACCTTTTTAGCTAAGGCATTTACTTTTTGAAACAAGTCATCCTCTAAATCATAGTAAAAATCAACTTCCTTTTTAGGAATAACTAAAACATGACCTTTTGCTAAAGGCAAAATATCCAAAAAAGCTAAACAATCTTCTGTTTCTGCAACTTTATAACATGGAATTTCACCGTTGATGATTTTTTTAAAAATAGATGCCATCGTTTACTGATTTTTGTCGACAATCGACAGTCAATATAGACTTGTAATTTATCTTGAAATATTAACAACTTCTAGCTTCAAAAGACCTGCTGGCACTTTAATCTCGGCAACATCTCCAACAGATTTACCAAGCAATCCTTTTCCAATTGGTGAACTAACTGAGATTTTCTTCTCTTTCAAGTTCGCCTCCTCTTCCGATACTAATGTGTATTCCATTTCCATTTTATTGGCAAGGTTTTTTACCTTTACTTTTGAAAGGATTAATGCTTTTGAAGTATCAATCTTACTTTCATCAATCACTCTTGCATGAGCAACAAGCTCTTCCATTTGAGCAATTTTCATTTCCAACAAACCTTGCGCCTCCTTAGCTGCATCATATTCAGCATTCTCTGATAAATCACCTTTATCTCGAGCATCTGCAATTTGTTGAGAAACACTTGGTCTTTCAACTTTTTTCAAATGATCCAACTCAGCCTTTAACTTGTCTAATCCTTCTTGTGTGAAATAACTAGTCTCTGCCATAATTCTTCTATTGTATCAATAATAAAAGAATCCTGACTTGATTATCAGGATTCTTTTAAATATTCTTATTTCGTTCGGGCACTAATTTACAAAATTATTCTTGCTCCGAAAGTATGAATTCCCTCAAATGGGTTTGTATCTCGATAAGTGTAATCGAATCCGAAGATTTGACCATTTTTCCCATAAGGCAACTGCAACGTAAATCCTCCCGTTGGACCAGTTAAAGCAGTTTGTCTTGTACTCATACTAAACAAGCCTTTTTCGTAAACAAACCCCGATCGGATTTGTAAATATTTTTTGAATTGATACTCTAAACCTAACCTTGTTTGATCGTTTAGCAACATTCTGGCCGTGTAAGTAAATCCAGTTTGTAGTTTATGTGATGGGTGAAAATCAAATTTATATCCAACACTCATATTCATCAAAAGTGGAAGTGCGTGAGCAGCTGAAGTACTTTCCCCTGTTTGCGTATTACCGTTTGGAAATGTTAACTGTAATTTCATCCCGTTCCCTCTATATCGCATGTTAGGACCAGCATTCTTCAAAGCGAAACCGAAATTGATATTCTTTTTCTCTCCTGTTGTATAACGAACTCCAGCGTCTAAAGCCATTCCAAAAGCATTTACATCATGGATTCCTTCTGAGATTAACTTTAGAGTTATTCCTCCATCAATTTTCTCTGTAAATGTTCTTCCGTAGGTTATTCCTCCATTAATAAACTGAGGTCGATAAGTTCCAATTCCTCCCTCTGGATTATTCACCGTTGTAATTTCAATATCTCCTAGATTGAAAGACATTAATGATAAACCAATTACTGATTTGTTGTTAAATCTTTGAGCGACTCCAAAAGTATTAATGAAAATATCACTTCCTTGCAGCCAATTTGAGCGTGAAAAAAGTAAATCAGTTTTCTCTGTTCCTGCAACTCCAGCGGGATTCATGTAAACTAATTCAATACCGCTTCCAAAAGCTGCATCAGCACCAGCAATTCCGGATGATTTCCCCCATGGATTAATTAATAACTGAGAAGCACCAGTTTGCCCTCCCGATTGACCATAAACCGAGCTTACAAGAAATGATAAAAACAATATGTTTATCCAACTCTTCATTAAAAACTATCTAAATCAATTTCACGCTGAACTCCAAACCACTTAATAATTTTCTCACCAATACCTGGCGCATCTATATGAAATATATACAATCCCGAAGCAATAGAAATTCCTTGTTCGTTTTTCAAATTCCATGAAATAGATGTAATATCATCATTATCCTTTTTAAGTGTTTTAACCAACGTCCCATCCAAAGTAAAAATCTTAACCGTACATTCTTTTGGGAGGTTTGTTATTTTAATTTCATTATTCAATCTTGAGCGTTCATACTCACTGAACCCATAGTATGGGTTAGGAACAATATTCGTTTTATCTAAATTAGCTTTTGCTTGATCATTTTGATTGGCCTTTGCATAAATATCAGCAGTATTAAATTCATAAACAGGTAATTCAGCATTTGTTGATTCGTAAGGTTTGTTGACCCTCAATTTAATTGTCACATCCGAAGCTAAAAAAGGAAATGCTGGATTATGTTTTGGATAAGCAAAAACCCATGTACAAGCACCAAAAACTTTTTTAGTTTGTCCGAAAGTCCCTGAATTGAAAACATCTAAAATTGATTTCCCCTCATCGTATTTATCTACTGAGCCTTCATTTTTAAACACATAAACACTGTGAAAACCACCAAAAAGCGGTTGGTTATCATTATCCAACTCCTTATTTGTTGGATTCCACATCATATCCCTACCATTCTCGCCTGCCAAGAAGCTGTTTTCTCCAAAAGCAATATTTAATCTCTCGCCAGTCAAAACATCAATAGCATAACCCGGAAAATAACTTAATCCTTCTTCCAATGGATTTCCATTCCAGTCTGTTGTTTGACCGCGCTTTAGGTATAACTTTTTATCTCCATATTGAGCCAGCGGCGTTTCGTCTGCCATTTCAAAAACTGGACAAATAGACCATTTACTTTTATCGGAAGTAAACACCAAATCAACATTATTCAAATCTTTTAAATCCATTCCCTGTTGAACGGAAAAAGGTTTAATTGCAGGCCCGTATATTTCATTAGAACAATATACATAAGGAGCAACCCAACCATTAATTAGTTTCTCGAATTCTCCATTTGGATCTTCTTTGTCTGCAGATATGAAATAATCATTGAAATCATAATCAGGGTGCTCATAGGAATCATCGGTACCTGATCTTATCCAGTTATAAAAAGACATCTCATCAGCATCTGCGATTCCTTCCAACCACGGTAATGAAGGATTTTGAAAAACTAATGAATCGCCAATAACCCCAAATCTATCTGTATTACCCTCAATTTCTTCAGCTTGTTTAATCAATACAGACAATCCCCAATCTGAAATAATTTGCTCATAATTCTGATTAATAGTTTTTAAAGCGAAAACTGTATCCGTGAAATCCGACTCTCCTTCTGGCTTGAACAACAATCTCCAATATCCATCTGATAAATCATTAGCTGTGATACTATCTAAGAACTCCAATCTGAAATCTCCATTCGGAACTTTTAAAGGATCAATAACTTTTACACCAACTGGAGCGCCGTATTTTGAATAGGTAACTTTGTCAACTTTTGAGCTGGGCGAATTTAAAATAGCATCAATTGACTCTTTTGTTAAGTTTACGAAACGTCCGCCATTTCCAATTCCAGAGATTCTTTTTATTTCTGGAGAAGTTCCAAAAAGCGATTGAATTTTAGTTCCGTTTCCTTCCAAAGAGGCATCATGTGGGATGGCTGTATATTGCTTAATATTTCTTCTTCCCGCCTTATAAGGTCTTTTTTGTCCTTCATTCCCGTTACTAAATTCAAGGTAATTATTATAACCATAGGCAACTGCCATGTAGTAGTACTCTTTGTGATTTACCAATTGATTATTCTCCTCAGCAAACAAATCTGTTTTAAGCGAGAAAGAATGAGAAATCCCTTCATCGTTTCCATTCACCATAATTTGAGGAATAAAAAGCCCAATCTCATCATCGTATTCATGATTGATTAATTTCCCAACCCCGTCCTCAACATCACTTTGCCAAACTAATCGAGCTTTAGATGCATCATTCAATTCTGAAGCTGATACATTGGAATTAGCTAATTGATAAACTTGATACCCCTGGAAACGATAAAGTGAATCATAGCTTGCTCCCCCACTGCTAACAATGGTTGCGTCAAACTCTTCGTATTCCTCCTTATAATTATTACTTGTTTGAGCATTTTCCAAATAAAAAATCAACTCGTTTTCCATTTCTTGAATTACTAAATCAGGTGCATCTGGTCCGTTAAGTAACTTGAAATCATTATCGAATAAAGCTTGGGCTAAATCATCAGCTTTCTTTAAATTCTGAACTGCAGACCAAGGTCCTTCTCCTGGATTTGATTGCGCCCAAACCACTCCTGTTGTAACATAATTCACAGCTCCTGGCTCAAGTGTAAACGGACCAGCGGATTGCAAAAACCTTCTGTCATCAGGAGCATTTCCTGCCGTAATTTCACTCCAAGGAGCAACAACCACTCCTCCAGTCCCCCAATATTTATCTTGATCGGAATCATCAGGAAACATGAAGTCACAAGGTGTTCCTGATGAATTAAAACCGTTACCTCCATATTCCATAGGAGCACCATTTTTCCAACGTCCACGAACATAATTATAATAATCAGTAGCTGTATTTGGATCTCCTTGATCACCAGCTCCAATATTATAGTACATGAATTTAGACATTGAAATTAGCTCACCTGCTTCATCAATCACACCATCTCTATCATTATCAACTCCGTCATTTGCATCTGCTATAGGTCCTTCAAAGAAATCAATCCCAATAGCTGGCGGATTACTTCCATAACCTGTTGAACCTTCATCATTCGCATCACCATTATAACAATAACCTAAACCTCGCTCAACATCACACCCAACAAAGTCATCTTTGTAATAACCCAAATCTGCATCGGTCCAAACTCCCATGTAGCAATCTTCAATAGTGAAGGTAGACCTGTTAATGATTTTATAATTGTAAAAGGTCATGTCATTGATTTCATCATTTGTTGCAAAACCAAAAGCTTGAGCTTGAATTTCCAAACCAATTGCATTTGCACCCGATTCGGTATGAACGTTTCCTACATCGTTAAAAACCCACCAAATGTTTTGATCACCTCTAAGTCTACCGTTAGCGTAACGCTCATTATTTTCACCTAAGTCAAATGCAGGATAATCTCCTTTTAAGGGATCATAAATTCCGTTAGAATCTGAATCAAAAAAAGGTGCTAGATAATAATCATGACCATCGGCTACATTTCCATGGGCTGGATAATTCAACATGCTTAATGGCACGGGAGGAGTTTCTCCAGCTTTCAAAGCAAAAATATACTCTTCAACTTCCGATTTATTGATTTTAAAGTGCTTGTCATATTCCTCACAAACATCCGAAGTTGTTGAACCTGTGTTTACATTGATTGGACCTGGCCAAAAATCGGAACCTCCATCCCTATGCGTTAATGCCGCCATTTTGAGGTTTCCTGTTTCATCCTTCCCTCCAATCATAATAGAACCCGCAAAAATGGAATGTTTTCCACTCCCTTTGGGTATTTCGTACTTAGCACTGGTTAAATCCCACCATAAATCACCTCCATTTAAAATGGTCGTTCGAACGTTATTAATTTCTAAATCAATCCTTGAAGTTGGCGCCTTACAATCTGCAGCTCTAAAAGTAAGAACGTTGTTTTTTTCCTTATTTCCCTTTTTGAAATAATTGGCAGTAGACTCAAAGCCTATGAAAAGAAATAATATGATAACAACAATTCTACTCATTAAAAAGTCATTACAAAGCCTAATCTTATTTGCCTAGGCAAAGCGTAGTTAGCTGGGTTAGCAATTTTAATACTATATAAATCAGTGTATGATTCATAACTTAGTTTACTGTCGATACTTGGCTGAGAAGTAGCAGCATCCAAATACCCATCTTCTTCAGGATTCCCAGTTGCGCTATAAACTTGAACAATATTCTTAGTATCAAACAAATTGGTAACTACTAAATAAATTTCCGAATTAAATTTAAACGAAGATTCTTTCCTAAGTCCAAAAACAAGTTTTTTACTTAATCGTAAATCTGAGGTGTAAATCCAAGGCAATCTTTTGCCGTTGATTAATCCATCTAAAGTTCTTCTTCCTCCTCCACTTATTGCCCCTACTTCTGTATAATTTAACTGTCCAGTATATGGCCTTCCAGAATTTAATTTGGTAACTAAATTAGTTGAAAAACCACCCAATATTTTTCTTCCATATCCATTCCAATCAGGTCCAATATATTTTTTCCCAGGTTTAAATCTGTAATTTAAAATGGCTTTAAAAGTATGCCTTTGATCAAAATCAAGCGGTAACATAACTTTTAAATTTGGTTGCCCTTGCTGAATTAATGCTGCTGAAGAAACTGGCGAAGAACCTGTTCCATCTGCGAATTGTAAAGTATAACCAGCAGTTAATGATACATTAGAGTTAATCGGTCTTAAATCATACTTCAAAGAAAACCCTTTTACTAAAGCTTTATCTAAATTACCGTAAGTTAAATAATTAGCAGGATAGGCGTAATTAATACCGGTAATCTGAATTAAATCAACCATTTCTCTGTAATATGTTGATATGGTAATAGCACTTTTAGAATCCAAAGCTTGTTGATATCCCACCTCATAATCAATAGTTTTTTGCGGTTTCAAATTTGGATTAGAGATCAATCCTCCAACATTATTTTCTAAAAATAAATAATCAACTGGATTAAATCTACTTTGATGAGCAGCTGGTCTTTGCGTCAACACATCATAATGAGCATAGAACGATGATGACTCCGATAAGTTGAACGTAAAAGATATCCTTGGCATAAAGCTGTACTGTGGAGTATAATCACCAAATGAAGAAGATGGATCGTAATTAGCATCGCCAATTTTTGTATTCGGATCTTTTAAAAACGGTGTGATTTCACCTGTTGCTGATGGTTCTGCAATAATTGAAGGATCTATAATTTCTTCACCGTTTGCATCAAACCATTTATCTTCTAATCGATAACCCAAAATCTCAGGGTTTTCAACCTCCAATGAGTTAACATAAACTACTGCTTCATCATCAATATTAGAAGGTACATTGTATGTCCCATTCAAATCTTTTACTTGATAACTGTCATAAAGGACGTAAGCATCTTTTAAAACTGGCTGATTTGCATCATATCGATCAACTCTTAGACCCACATTAAATACAATATCATCAAATTGAAATTTATCTTGAATATATCCTGAAGCATAAATAGGTTGAAAAGCTGAGATATTCCTGGTATAAGCCCCATTTTCATCTTTTGCATGGAAAAAATCATACAAGGAAGCATTTCTAATTGGATTTCCTAAATAATCATATCCATACATACTTAACACACCATTTCCTTCCTGCATTAATTCATCTGGTGCAAACAAATCCAACGAATAAGCTGAAGGTAAATAATAATCCGTATCAAAAAAATCACTGTAGGCTACGCCATATTTATCTCTAACATTCTCAAAAAAGCCTTTCCCTTCTGATCCTTGATAGGCATACGAATAATTAACAGTATCGGTAAAAACACCATTACTGTATGTAAGCTCAGGATTATCAAGGTCCAGATCTGTATTTTTTGAGTTCCCTAACTGCCTCATTCTTTCCCACAATCCAATTGGTGTTAAAGTATAATTCCTGTAAACTCTTTGCTCGAACTCAAAACCAGTATTAATTTGATGATTCTCAAAAATTTTCATTGCTATATTCCCGAGTAATCTTTTTTGTTGATTGTTATTCTTGATGTATCCATTATACTGTCTACCTGTATTATACCACAAGTCATAAACGTGCTCAGGTCTTTCGCCATTCAACAAAGCTCCACCATTTGATGCTTGAAAATAATCTTCATAATGCCCTTCAGGCAGTTCTTCATATAACTGGTAATATTGAGAAGCATAATTTGCGGCATTGGCATTCGATCCGCCTCCTAAGAATTCATATAAAACATCACTTTCACCTTGATAATAGTAAGCGTCCCCATTATCCCCATCCTCAATGTATTCGTAGTTAGCTTTTTTATGTGTTTTAAACTGACCAACATGACCATAATTGAAAACATTGTCCTTGTGAGAATCATCCCATGTCAAAGTATGATTTTGCCCATAATCCACTTGTATTTGATAAATAAAATCGTCTAACCACTTTATAGAATCAACATTCAATCTTTGTTTCCAGCGCAGAAAAGCGTTTGCTTGACCCCCTATAAACTCTGGATTATTAACTGA
This sequence comes from Flavobacteriaceae bacterium, assembly GCA_964230605.1. Classification (GTDB taxonomy): domain Bacteria; phylum Bacteroidota; class Bacteroidia; order Flavobacteriales_C. The sequence goes on along the minus strand of CAXRIN010000029.1, from coordinate 8,570 downwards.
GTTAAATAATGAATAAGAATAAATATAATCATGACGTTTACTGTATTGGAAATTACCTCCAAAAGTCAAACTGCTTCTTTTATTAATTCTGTAATCTAATTTACCTGAAAAAGCGGCATTATGCTGAGCAACATTTTGATTTGCTTTCTGCCATTCCAAATCATCTTTAGTAATAAACTCAGAATTTCGCCAAGTTCCTGCTCCATCATTAGAAACTCTTAAAGGATTATTTTCTAACTGAGACAAAACATCATCTTTTACTTTCCATACTCCTAAAGCTGAAGGACGAGGATCTGCCACCGATTTATACTCAGCAGACAATAATACTCCTAAAGGTGATTTACCAATTACAACACCATTAGAATCTTTTTTGTTTTGCAATAAAGGCCCCGCGTAACTCGCCGTTAATAAATTATAATCATAACCATCCAATGTTTTAGAGGTTACTCCCTCAATTGCACCAAATGGTTTTGCGCTACTCCCTTTTGTAGTTACAATTATAACACCTCCTATATTATCTCCATACATTGCTGGCAGTCCTCCAGATACAACTTCTACTTGTTCAATTGCGTTTTGTGGTATGCTCAATCGACCATTCACTTTGATCCCATCAATAATAAATTGAGTTCCTTCAGTTCTTTGTCCTCTTATATTCAAATCGCCGCTTCCATCATCTTGGGTAACTACATCTACCGAAGTAGCAGCAATTTGAGACACATCTCTTACTGCCAAATTCTCAACATCTTCTGATGTATAAACAGTAGCTTGCTTGTCTTTATCTACCAAAGGCTTTCGGTAAGTAATTATCTCGACTACATCAACAGATTGTGATTCTTGAATAAGGGTGAAATTTAATTCAACTTTTTGGTTAGTCCCTACAATTACATTCTTTATGATTTGAGATTGATATCCTACCGATTCTACATTCACATCGTAACTACCTGCTGTAATTCCCACGATAGAATAAGTTCCGTCGAATTCTGAATATGTAGCATCTAATGGAATTCCCTCCTTTACTAACGATACAAAGGCTGCTCCAATGGAATCCTTTTCAGAATTCATCACCACTCCAAAAACCTCACCTGATTGCGCGAACGACACAAGTGATGTTAACAGAAATAAAAAGAATATTTGAAGTCGTTTGAAAATCATATTTTTCGGAAACTAAAAATAGCATAAAAATGCGAATAGCTCCTTAATCAAGTTATCACAGTGTTTTAGGTCTTTTTACGTCGTTTAGTTTGCTGTTTTCTACTAAACCACCTGTCCCACCATGGTTGAGGATGCTTTCCTTTTTTTCTTCTTTCCGCCTCTCTTCTTGATCTTTTAATTCTTTTACGAGTTTCTTTAGACTGCATTTTCAAATGCCTTTTTATCAACTCTTTCTCAACCTCTTCCAGACTTTTTTCTTTCTTTTTCTCTCGTTCTTCAACTGCTTTTTGTTCTCTTTCATCTTGTCCAAAAGAATCTTGAGGAACAGCCAAAAACATTACAATCAAACCGAAAAAAGCAAAGAATCTCTTCATAGTATAAAAGTGAGATGCTAAAGTTAATGATTTAGCGTTCTTCAAAGAATTCTTTAGCTTTGAAATAATGAAAAGATGGATCTTATTATTCACCGTTGTTGCTTTTGTGGGATGCCGAAATAAATATTCGGGAATTCCCAATGTTAATGTAAATCTTTATATCAACCTACAAGATCCACAATATCAATCTTTATCTGGACTTGGATCTTGGGCATATTTGAATGGAGGATCTAAAGGAATCATTATTTTCAATCTAGACAATGAAAACTATCTTGCTTACGAAAGACATTGCCCATACGATCCTGAAAATTCTTGTGCACAAATAGTTGTAGATGACACCGATTTATTTGCCGAAGACACTTGCTGCACTACTAAATATCAATTAATTGATGGACAAGCAATCAGTGGTCCAGGAGGACTCCCTCTAAAAGCTTACAACACAAGTTTTGATGGGAATATTATCAGGGTTTGGAACTAGCTATTTCCTATCAGGAATTATTAATGTTCAATTTTGAATTTGGAATGATTTTAGCTAAATAAAAAAGCCGCTTTAAGCGGCTTTAAATATTTAACAATTGCTGAATTCATTAAAATTCAACATTTATAATTTAAAATTAATACCTGTAGTGCTCAGGCTTGTATGGTCCTTCAACTGGAACATCAATATACTTAGCTTGCTCTGGAGTTAACTCTTCTAATTCAACACCAATTTTAGCCAAGTGAGCTCTTGCAACCTTTTCATCTAAATGCTTAGGTAATGTATAAACTTTGTTTTCATATTTATCTGAATTATTCCAAAGTTCAATTTGCGCTAAAGTTTGGTTAGCAAATGAGTTACTCATTACAAATGAAGGGTGACCAGTTGCACAACCTAAGTTTACTAATCTACCTTCTGCAAGAATTAATATTTCATTTCCATTTGCAACAGTGTATTTATCAACTTGGGGTTTAATATTAACTTTAGTTGAACCATATTTTTCATTCAACCAAGCCATATCAATTTCGTTATCGAAGTGTCCAATATTACAAACAATAGTCTTATCCTTCATTGCCTCAAAGTGACGTCCAACAATAATATTGAAGTTACCTGTAGTAGTAACAACGATGTCAGCTTCAGGAATTGCGTTGTCCATTTTCTTTACTTCAAAACCTTCCATTGCAGCTTGTAAAGCACAAATCGGGTCAATTTCAGTTACGATTACTCTAGCTCCTGCTCCTCTTAATGATTCAGCAGAACCTTTTCCAACATCTCCAAATCCAGCTACAACGGCAACTTTACCGGCCATCATAACATCGGTGGCTCTTCTAATACCGTCAACTAATGATTCTCTACATCCGTATTTGTTATCAAACTTAGATTTCGTAACAGAATCGTTTACATTGATCGCCGGCATTACTAAAGTTCCATTCTTTTCTCTTTCGTACAATCTGTGAACTCCAGTTGTAGTTTCTTCAGAAAGACCTTTAATATCCTTTACTAATTCAGGAAATCTATCAAAAACCATGTTTGTTAAATCTCCTCCATCATCCAAAATCATATTTAACGGCTTTCCTTCTGGAAACGCAGTTAAAGTTTTCTCAATACACCAGTCAAATTCTTCCTCATTCATTCCTTTCCATGCGAAAACTGGAATTCCTGCGGCAGCAATTGCAGCAGCAGCGTGATCTTGAGTAGAAAAAATATTACATGAAGACCAAGTTACCTCAGCTCCTAACTCCACTAAAGTTTCAATTAAAACAGCTGTTTGAATTGTCATGTGAAGACAACCAGCAATTCTGGCACCAGCTAAAGGTTTTGACTCGCCAAACTCAGCTCTTAACTCCATTAAACCAGGCATTTCAGCCTCGGCTAATTGAATTTCTTTTCTTCCCCAATCTGCTAGGGAAATATCTTTTACTTTGTAATTTTCTGTTGCTACTGACATTATTTTCTAATTTGAGACCTTAAAGGTAATTCGTTTCAAATCCAATTCAAAATAAATATATCTTATGTGCTTATTTGCTGACTTTAAAGAATACACTATTTTAGCATTCTAATTGATGGGAATAATCACTGATAAAATACAATCGCTTAGAAAAAACAACGAAAGAGCTTTAGCTGTTTTGATTGATCCAGATAATTTATCGGATGATTTATTAAAAAAACAAGTTGAGCTTGCCAATGCCAATGGTGTTGACTTTCTGTTTGTTGGCGGAAGCATGATTTTAGAGGATTGCCTAGATGAAACATTATCTTTTTTAAAAGCAAACTCTTCTATCCCAACAATTATTTTCCCAGGAAGTGTTTATCAAATCAATAAAAAAGCCGATGCTATTCTTTTTCTTTCTTTAATATCGGGAAGAAACGCTGAGCTTTTGATAGGTAAACACGTTTTAGCAGCTCCGATTCTTAAAAAATCTGGAATAGAAGTAATTCCAACTGGGTACATGCTGATTGATGGAGGACAGCCTACTACTGCATCCTATGTTAGTGGAAGTTTACCAATACCCAATGACAAACCTAAAATAGCTGCAGGAACTGCTTTAGCAGGAGAAATGCTTGGCCTAAAAGTTAATTTCTTAGATGCTGGAAGTGGCGCCGCCAAAAAAGTATCACAAGAGATGATCAAGTCTACTTACAACACGACTGAAAATGCAATCATAGTTGGAGGTGGAATTAAAAGTGCATCTGAAGCAAAAGAAGCCTGGGATGCTGGTGCAACGATCATAGTAGTTGGCAACGCCTTGGAATCAAACCCAAATCTAATTGAAGATATTTCAAAAGTGAAATAATGAAATCGATAGTTTTATCAGCTCAGAAACCAATAGAAAATGAAGTTGATATTGTTATCAGTTTATTTGAAGAGGGATTAACAAGATTTCATTTAAGAAAACCCCATTATACAATTAAAAAACTTCGTGCTTACCTTGATAAGATCCCTTCTGAATACCACAATAGAATTGTTATACACTCGCATTTTAAATTAACAAAGAAATATAATCTGAGAGGAATACATTTTAATTCAAAAGATCGAAAAGCAAACTTTAAAAACTGGTTTAGAATAAAAGCTATGAAAAGGAAGAATCCTTGGCTTATAGTTTCTACATCTTTTCATTCAATTAGTGATTTAGACAAGTACAATGACATGTACGATTATGTTTTTTTAAGTCCAGTTTTTGATTCAATCACGAAAAAGGATTATCAAAGCGGATTTAGAGAATATAGTCTTACGAGTGCAACTCAGAGATCAAATTATAAAGTAGTTGCTTTGGGAGGTGTTGACACACATAACATAAAAAATGCGTTTAATATGGGATTTTGGGGTTGTGCATTTTTAGGAACAATTTGGACAAACTCAAATCCGGTAGAAAAATTCAAAGAAATTAAGTCAACTTGTAAAGAGTATAGTAACAAACCAATATAATAATGGAACAATCAATCAAATCACTATTCCCTGATTTTACATCAACAGAACTCATTAATGAGATTGATGAAGTAGCATCACTAAGAGATTTCGAACCTGGAGATGTTCTTATTGATGTTGGAGGCTATATCAAATCAGTACCTTTAATGGTATCAGGTTTGGTGAAAATCATTAAAGAAGACGAAGAAGGAAATGAACTTTTAATGTACTATATGGCCCCTGGACAAACTTGCACTGTTTCACTTACTTGCTGTATGTCACAAAGACGAAGTGAAATCAAAGCAATTGTTGAAGAACCTTCTAAAATGCTAATGATCCCAATTCAATACATGGATGAATGGATGATTAAGCATCGTGACTGGAAAAACTTTGTCATGAATAACTACAGAGCAAGATTTGAAGAACTATTTCAAACAATTGATTGTATCGCTTTCCACAAGTTAGATGAAAGATTAGTCACTTATCTTAAAACTAAATCAACAGCCAAAGGAACCAATGTTCTTCAAGCAACTCATCAAGATATTGCATATGACTTAAACTCTTCAAGAGAAGTAATTTCAAGATTGTTAAAGCAATTAGAAAAAGAGGGACGTATCAGGCTAGGTAGAAATAAAATTGATGTTTCTACTCTATAATTAGAGTTATGTGACTCAAGTCACTTTTATAAATATTCACTAAATATATCTTTGTCGTATCTATTCCCCAAGAGTAGAGCCTATCGTTATTAGGTTATTTAGTTTAGTTGAAATTAAAAAGCTTGGATTCCTCCAAGCTTTTTCTTTTTAAATATTTTTCACCACCTTCTACCTTCTAATTAATCTACTTCTGACGCATGAAAATATTGATTGGAACGCCTGTGAAATTATAATGCTCTCTCAACTTATTCTCCAAGAATCTTTTGTAAGAATCCTTAACATGTTTAGGATGATTACAGAAAAAAGCAAAACTTGGAGTATATGTAGGTAATTGAGTGATATACTTTATTTTGATAAACAAACCTCGATGAGATGGAGGCGGATAATTTTCAATAAATGGTAATAACGTATCATTCAATTTAGATGTTGGAATTTTTTGCGTTCTATTTTCATAAACCTCAATTGCTGTTTCTAAAACCTTTAAGATTCTTTGTTTTTCTAAAACAGAAGTGAAAATCACAGGAACATCTGTAAACGGCGCTAATTTTTCAAGGACTCTATCCTTGTACTTCTTCATGGTGTTACTATCCTTCTCAATTAAATCCCATTTATTGATTACGATAACAACTCCCTTTTTTGCTTTTTGAATATTATTAAAAAGGTTCAAATCTTGAGATTCAACTCCTAAAGCAGCGTCAATCATCAAAATAACAACATCACTCTCTTCTATAGCTCTCAAAGTCCTTAAAACAGAGTAAAATTCAATATCTTCCTGTACCTTCTTTTTCTTTCTAACTCCAGCAGTATCTACCAAAAAGAAATCATGACCAAAGGCCTTGTATCTTGTATGCAACGTATCCCTAGTTGTTCCCGAAATATCGGTAACTATATTTCTTTCTTTATTCAGAAATGCATTAATAATAGATGATTTTCCAACATTAGGCCTTCCTACAATAGAAATTTTAGGCAATCCCTCTGTATCTTCTAACTCCTCTTCATTAAACTCTTTTACAACCTCATCTAATAAATCTCCTGTACCCGAACCACTATTAGCTGAGATTTGATGAACCTCACCAAAACCTAAACCATAAAACTCAGCTGCGGCTAGTTGATGACTTGCGCTATCAACTTTGTTAGCAACCAAAAAAATTGGTTTGTTAGTTCTTCTTAAAACTGCAGCTACATCTTCGTCTAAATCAGTAATCCCAGTTTGAACATCAACCATGAACAAAACAACCGAACACTCATCTAAGGCTAAAAGAACCTGTTCACGAATAGCTTCATTAAAAATATCTTCATCATCACTTACGTAACCACCCGTATCAATTACAGTAAATTCTTTCTTACCCCACTCTACTCTTCCGTAATGACGATCACGCGTCACACCGCTTTGCTCGTCAACAATAGCTTTTCTCGATTCAGTTAACCGATTAAAGAATGTAGATTTTCCAACGTTGGGTCTACCAACTATTGCAACAATATTAGCCATGATTAAAATTATTTAATTCAAATATCCGAAACGCTTAAGTTTCCTTTCGTCTGATTTCCAATCTTTATTTACTTTCACAAATAAATCAAGGAAGATTTGTTTTTGGAAAAACTTCTCCAAATCCATTCTGGCATCAATACCAATTCCTTTAAGGGCCAGACCTTGATGACCGATGATAATTCCTTTTTGGGAATCTCTGGCAACATAAATTATTGAACGAATTCTAATAATATCATCTGATTCTTTGAATTCTTCAACAACCACCTCCACTGAATAAGGAATTTCTTTCTTGAACTGTTGTAGGATTTTTTCTCTAATAATTTCGGAAGCAAAAAATCTTTCTGGTTTATCAGTTAAAGCTTCCTTATCGTAATAAGCAGGACCCTCTGGCAACCTTGCTAAAATCCATTGCATTACTAAATCAACATTAGCGTTATGCATTGCTGAAATAGGCAAAATATTAGCACCTGGTAATTTCTCAGACCATTTTTGAACCTTAGCCTCCATCTTATCTTGATCAACTAAATCCAATTTATTAATCAAAACTAAAATCGGTGCATTAGTTTTCTTTAATCTTTCTAAAATATCAGGATCATTTAATTCCTCTTCAAAGAAATCTGTTACTAGTAAAAACAAATCAGCATCTTGAAGTGCCGACTCTACAAACTGCATCATTCCCTCTTGTAATTTATAAGAAGGAACTAAAACCCCAGGGGTATCAGAAAAACAGATTTGGTAATCTTCTTCATTAACAATCCCAAGAATTCTATGACGAGTTGTTTGTGCTTTTGAAGTCACAATGGATAAACGCTCCCCAATTAATTGATTCATTAGGGTACTTTTCCCAACATTTGGGCTACCTATTATATTTACAAAACCACTCTTATGTGCCATAATCGTGCAAAGATACCGCCAAATCCATCGGTTTGCAAGGATTGTAACACTTTCTATTCCACAGAAAATCAGTCAAATGTTAATCTGGAGTTAAGAAACTTAAATAATAGTTTGGATTTTAAACAAAAAAGGCTGTATCTTTGTGCCCACATCGCGGGATGGAGCAGTTGGTAGCTCGTCGGGCTCATAACCCGAAGGTCATAGGTTCGAGTCCTGTTCCCGCAACTAGAGAAGACTCAAGCGATGCTTGAGTCTTTTTGTTTTATGCTCTCTGTTATCGTTGAGTTTGAGGAAATGAGGTAGGTTCGATGTAAAAAAAGACTAGGTTCGAGTCTTGTCTATGTTTTATTGAAAAATCTGTTTAGCTCTAAGAAAAGTACTTTTTTCTAATACTTTCATACTATATCGTTTTTAAAAAAGAATAAATTTGCCCGAAAAAATCTGAATATGAAAATACGATTACTCATAACAATGTGTGCAATTAGGGGTCAAGCACAAAAGTTGGGGATTAGGCATAAATATTTGTTAATCTGAATAAAAAGTATTCCTTGTTTTTTACACCTCTAAACTGAGCTCTAAAAGCTTTAATTTTAGCATTAAATGATTCTGCTGATGCATTAGT
>CAXRIN010000028.1:0-27461 GCA_964230605.1 Flavobacteriaceae bacterium | reverse complement strand
TCTTCGACTACTATTCCTTTTAGGAGATAAATGCCTATTCCTTGAAATGGTTGTTTTTCTGCAACAGGTGGGAAATGTACAGTGTCTATAAAAGCTCCTTGTTCATCAGTGAAAGTTCCGAAGTACATTATTTTTCCATTGTTTGTTTTTGTTGATTTTCTAAAAACAAAATAACCTAACATACTTATTTCTTTACCTAAATGATATCTCATGTCTTTGACTAGGATATAATTATCTGGTTTGTTTTCTAGCATTTCAAATGGGGATGAGATTGGGAATCCTATGAGTTCCAATTCATCAAATGCATCTTCATGCTCGTGTTTAGGTAGTTGTGGTATTGTATATTCTTTTGGTCGACTTTGAAATAGTTTTGGATGGGCTATTGTTTGTTCTGAGTAACTCATACAAGCCTTCCATAATAATTCTTTTTTGGATAATCTTGTGAATCTTAAAGCTCCTGATCGGATTAATAAGTTTAATTGTGATTTGGGAATTTTTACACGAGATGTAAAATCAAAGAAATTTTTGAAGCTTCCTTTTTCTTTTTTGGCTATTTCTATTTTTTTAATTGTTTCGATTTCAAGTTCTTGAATCATTCCTAATCCAATAAATATTTCTTTCTCGTAAATACTTGTTAAACCAGAACTGTTGTTTACACAAGGAGCGTGTATATGACCTCCTTGCATTTTGGCTTCGTGTAAATAAGATTCTCTTCTATAAAATCCTCCTCCATTATTTACAGTTGCGACCATATATTCCAATGGATAGTACGCCTTTATGTATAAGCTTTGGAAACTTTCAATAGCGTAAGATGCTGAATGTCCTTTTGAAAAAGCATAGTTACCGAAGCTTTCGATTTGAGTCCAAACTTCTGAAGTTATTTTAGAGGGATATCCAAATCGATTACAGTTCTCAAAGAATTTATCTTTTACTAAATCAAATTCATTTCGTTCTCTAAATTTCCAAGACATTCCTCTTCTTAATATATCGGCTTCTTCTAAAGTTAATCCACCAAAAAAGTGAGCTACTTTTAGTACATCTTCTTGATAAACCATTACTCCATAAGTCTCCTTCATTAATTCGGCTAATTTTGGATGAGTATATTTTCTGTTATTAGGGTTTCTAAATCGCTCGATGTATTCTCGCATCATTCCTGATTTTGCTACTCCTGGTCTAATAATTGAGCTTGCGGCAACTAATCTAGTGTAATCATCAGCCTTTAATTTTGTTAACAGCATTCTCATTCCTGGTGACTCAACGTAAAAGCATCCTATTGCATTACCTTGGCGGAGTTGCTCTTTTATTTTGGGGTCATTTTTTAAAAGCTCTATGTTTTCAATGTCTTTTGATAGATCAACATTATGATTTTTTTTCACGAGATCTATTGCATCTTTTATTTTGCCTAAGCCTCTTTGACTCAAAATATCGAATTTATGTAAGCCAATATCTTCAGCTTCATGCATGCTGAATTGTGTAATAGGCACTCCTTTAGGTGGGTATTCTTGAGCTGTGTAATAATTTATAGGAAGTTCAGATATTACAATTCCTCCTGCATGAATACCTAAATGATTAGGGAAACTTTGAATGTGTTGACTGTATTTAAGTGTTAATTGAGAAAGTTGGTCGGGGTTACGAGGAGTGTACCGAGTAAGTAAATCGATTTCTTGTTTTGGTAAACCAAATACTTTACCAATTTCTCTGATAGCCGATTTATATTTGAACGTGTTATAAGTTGCCAGCATAGCAACATGTTTGGAGCCATGTTTTTGAAAAATATAACGGATAATATCATCTCGATCAGTCCATGAGAAATCTAAATCAAAGTCTGGAGGTGATTTACGATGTTCGTTGATGAATCTTTCAAAATATAAATCTAAATCAATAGGATCTACATTAGTGATAAATAAACAATAGGCTACCATACTATTAGCGCCACTTCCTCTTCCCACATAATAATAACCTTTGTGGCGGGCATATTGAATAATGTCCCAGTTTATTAAGAAGTAAGCTGTAAAACCTAATTTTTTGATAGTGGTTAATTCTTTTTCTAATCGTTCATCACTTTCTTGTGTAGGTTTAGGGTAACGTTCTTTGTAGCCTAAATATGTAAGGTATTGTAGTTGGATGAAATCATCAGATTCTGAATCTCCAAATACTTTTTTGTTTTTAGTGCCTTTATAGTTGAATTGAATTTGAGCAGTGTTGAGTATGAATAGCGTGTTTTCTACCAACTTAGGGAATCGATTGAAGTTGAAACAAAATTCTTCCCATGTAATAAATGCGTCTCGTTGAGTTGCTTGTTCATTTAAAGGGAGTTTACTAAGTAGTGTATTGTTGTGTATTGCACGAAGCAAACGATGAGCGTTAAAATCTTTTTTATTGCGGAATGTTCCTGTTTGTAGTGCAATTAAGCGATGTAATGGTATTTCTTGATTTCGAATAGCTTTGCTGAATAACTCATCGTGTTTAATACCTACATATTCCCATGGTTTTAAAGGGAAGCCTGTATAGTTTTTCAGAGGGTAAATAATAAAGCAATCTTCAAAATTTGGCGCTTTTTTAGGGAATGTTTGCTTATGTTTTAAATGTTCAGTTAAAAAGCTGTTGAGCTGTAAAAAACCATTGTTATTTTGAGCGATGCCAATGAATTGTTGATCCATTCCATTTCGGAAATCGATACCTACAATTGGATGGATTTTATAAACAGGAGCTAATCTTACAAAATCCAGAACAGCTGAAGTTGTATTAATATCAGTTAAAACAAAACTACCCCAGCCTTTTTCGTCGCGAAGTACGTTTTTGGAAGCCTCTTCTAATAATTCCTCAGTAGATAAACTTCCGTATCTTAAACTATAGTATGTATGGTTGTTTAGCATTAATCTTCTTGCTTGCCATTAAAAGGATTGTGCGACCTTTTACGCGTGTTTATACTTGCAGCCCGCTTTATAGCTCCTAATCCATAGCGTTTGTTTACTGTGTCCATGGCTTTGTAGAGGTTTATCATTTCTAAAGAATCTTCAAATAAATCAATTTGGTAATTGCCATGAACAAGATGACTAAACTTTACACCGATTAATCGGATAAGCATACGCCGATTATATAGCTTTTTAAATAATTCTTTTACTCCTTTAATTAATACATGATCGCACGAAGTATAACTAATTCGCATTTGTTGTGTGTGTGTATCGAAATTGGAGTATCTGATTTTTACAGCAATACATGCTGTTAGTTTTTGTTCCTGACGTAGTTGCCCCGCTAATTTTTCGGTCATACCTAAAAGAATAGAGTTGAGCATTCCAACATCAATAGTATCTTGATGGAAAGTTTGTTCTGTAGAAATTGACTTTCTTTCAGAATAACGCGCTACAGGAGAGTTATCAATGCCGTTGGCTTTTTTCCAAAGTCCTAAACCATTCTTGCCTAATAGTTGTTGAAAGGCTTCTGGAGACATTTCTTGAATTGTTCGAACATATTCCACGCCCATTTGTTTTAATAGATTTCCTGTTTGTATTCCTATGTAAGGGATTTTATTAATAGAAAGAGGAGCTAGGAATGGTTTCTCAAATCCCGCATCTACTTTTCCTTCTCCATTTGGTTTAGATTCGTTGGTTGCAACTTTCGAAACAGTTTTATTAGTAGAAAGTCCGAATGAAATAGGAAGTCCAGTTTCATTCATAATCTTTTGTCGGAGTTCACGGGTAAATTGAAATGTGCCAAAGAATCGATCCATACCAGATAAGTCTATATAAAATTCGTCAATAGATGTTTTTTCATACAGTGGAACATCTTCAGCAACAATGTCAGTTACAATGTTAGAGTAGTAGCTGTATTGATCCATATCGCCTCTAACTTGTAGTAGCTCTGGACAAAGTTGTCTGGCTGTTCTCATGGGCATTCCCGACCGAATGCCATAAGTTCTTGCTTCGTAACTGCAAGCAGAAACGACACCTCTATCTCCTTGACCACCAAGTGCTATTGGTTTGTTTTTTAAAGTGCTGTTTTTCAGTACTTCTACAGAAACAAAAAAGCTGTCTAGGTCAAAATGTGCTATTGCTCTCTCTTTCAATTCTGACAAAAATATTGTCAAAAATTATAAAAAAACTATCATCAAAACAATTAAATTTTGACAATTTTTTTGTCAAAATAAATCGCAGAAATGAATCTCTTTATTTCACAGCAGTTTATGAATTATTAATAATTGAATTATGTAGTTTTGCTACATGAAAATTGCCGTTGCAAGTTTATTTTCCTTTTGTTTTTTATTTGGATGGAGTCAGACTGATTCGACGGATAATTACAAGAAAATAGAAATAGATAAACATCAATTAAAAGTATTGTATGGTTATTTAGGGCAAGATGGTAATCATTCAGCAGTTACGGGAGGAGAAGGAACTGAAGAATTAATGGTACAAACCTCTCGTGTTATTTATGTAAAGAGAATCGATTCTACAAGTAAATGGATTCTAAAAGGAGGAGTTGATTACATCTCATCGGCATCAACAGATAATATCGATTTTTTTGTTTCTTCTGCAAGTAAAAAAGATTTTAGAGTTCATGCAGATGTAGGTCGCGATTTTACGAGTAAAAATGACACTAATACTGTTGGAGTTAATATCAGAGCTTCATTAGAATCCGATTACTTTAGCAGAGGAATAGGAGGTAAATATTCTCATAAAAATAAATACGGTGGAGTTACTGAGGTAAGAGGTAATTATTACTGGGATGAATTAAGATGGGGAATTGTTACTCAAGGTATTTTTGATTTTTACACATTAGTATATCCTCAAGAATTAAGAGATACCTCTTGGTTTGATATTAGTCATAGAAACACAGTTTCGTTATCGGGAAAACATACTTTTATTACTAGTAAGCGAGGTCGTTTTGGTGTAATGGCAGACGTTATTTATCAGCAAGGGATTTTAGGAACACCTTTTCATAGAGTATATTTTACTGATAATTCACTTAGGGTAGAGCGATTGCCTTTTAATAGAGTTAAGTTACCTATTTCCGTTCAGTACAATCATTTTCTTTGGTCGGGATTAATTGTTAAAAATTATGTTCGTTATGGTTGGGATTCATTTGGTATAAATAGTTTGACATATCAAATACAAACACCTATTAAATTAAAATATTGGCTCTGGTTAAAGCCGTTTGTTCGTTATTACAATCAAACCTCTGCAACTTATTTTAAGCCTTATGGAATGCATGATATTAAACAAGAGTTTTATACTTCGGATTACGATTTGAGTCAGTTTAACTCCATTAATTATGGGTTAGGAATTAGAATTAGGAAAATAGCCAATTGGAAAAGTTTAAAGGGATTGGAGTTTCTCATAGAAAAATATGATCGTTCCGATGGATTATATTTTTGGCAAACTTCTGCTTTAATTGATGTTTCCTTTTAAATTTGACCTGTGGCAAAAGAAGTAGTTTTTATTCGACATTCAAGTTTAGCCGTACCTCGAGGGGTTTGTTATGGGTTCTCTAATATTGACGTTTCTTATAATTTCAACCGCGAAGCCGAAAATTTGGTTAGGAATTTAAATGGTTTCACTCCTAGTTTGGTTATTAGTTCACCGTTACAGCGTTGCGTTAAATTAGCAGTTCATGCATTTGATGTTCATCCGCATATTAATCAAGATTTAAAAGAGGTGAATTATGGTGATTGGGAAGGTAAAACTTGGGAGGAAATAAATGTAGAGGGTGATAATTTGTGGATGTATGCCAATATCAATAATCAGCCTCCTAATGGTGAAAGTTTTACTGATTTAAGAGATAGAGTTGTTGGGCAATTAGATGAAATACTTAATGCTCCAGAAGAAAAAATTGCAGTAGTTTGCCACGGGGGAGTGATTCGTTCAGTTTTATCGCACCTTTTAAAAACGCCATTAGAAGTAACAAGAAGTTTCCATGTTCACTACACAGGATTTGTGAAGTTTATTAATACCAACGAAGGTTGGCGATTAAGTGAGTTGAATTCGGGGGAGTTGTGATAAACTTATTTTATTGTTATCCTTTGTTTGTGTTTACTTGAAGTTCCCCTAAAAAGTATGGTATAACAGAAAAGTGTTTTTAGTTAAGATATAATCTGTGAGATCCGCACGCGACTAAAAAATTACTCCATAATCATAGATGCCTGCGCAACTTTTTCGGCAACTAATTGCGCGATTTCTATGGAGTTTAAAGCTTTTGGAATAGTTAAATCGTTATCCCAGTTGTTTTTGATGCTATCTACGAATGAAAGAATTTCCGCTTGAACAGGATTTCTATTTTCTAACTCTGGTTTGATGTAATGAACTTCTTTTTCGTGGCCGTCAGACAGTTTTAAAGTCATTTCACCTTTTCCTTTATTGCCTAAAGTCATTTCAAACATATGTGCTTCGTTTTTTTCGAAGTTGATGTTGATGTATGAATTACGTTGGAAAACGCGCATTTTGTGCATAGGATTCAAGCTGATTCTGCTGGCCGTTAAATTCGCAACACAACCATTGTCGAATTCAATCCGAGCATTTGTGATATCAGGCGATCCGTTAACAACAGCAACACCATTGGCGCTAATTTTCTTTACAGAAGATTGTACAATACTAAGAATCACATCTATATCTTTAAGCATTAAGTTTTGAATTACCGAAGTATTCGTTAGTTCAGTGTTTAAAGATTGAAGTTGGTGACTTTCAATAAACATAGGTGAATCAAATCGATCTTTTATTTCTTGGTAAACAGGAGTGAATTTTAATGGGTTACTCACTTGAAGTTTAATGTTAGCTTCATGAGCCAAGTTCATTAAAAAATTACCTCTGTCGGAATCGATAATAAAAGGGAATTCAACCAATGTGTGGATTTGGTTTTTTATGAATGTTTCGATTAACTCATCAGTATCCGCAGCTTTACTACTTATATAAATAGTATCAGTAGCGGCAATGATTTCATTAATAGAACCAAATCTAGCATGGTTGTTTGTGAATTTGTCGTCGTCTAGCGCATGGAATCCTATAAACTGCACAGTCTCCATTCCTGAAATGGAAGAACACAATTTAGGAAGCTCAGCAACCTTTCCTATGACACCTATTCTTAACATAAAAATGTTTGTACTTAGCAAATTTAACAGACGTTAACAAAGTTTGTTGCGAGTAGTTTTGTAAACAATTAACAAGGTCTTTTTAAAATCGTGGTATGATTGATAGTTATAGACATAAAGGAATGAGGAAAAATATGCTTGATGATTTACGTCAGAGAGGTATTAAGGATGAAAACGTGCTAGAGGCAATGGATAAAGTGCCTAGGCACTGGTTTTTGGATGAGGCATTTCTTGAAATTGCATACCAAAATAAGGCTTTTCCAATAGGCTGTGAACAGACTATTTCGCACCCTTATACAGTGGCTCGTCAATCGGAACTTTTAGGCATAAAAAAAGGTGAAAAAGTTTTAGAAATAGGAACAGGATGTGGTTATCAAACATCAATTTTGTTCTTTTTGGGGGCAAAAGTCTTTAGTATTGAGAGACAGAAAGATCTTCATGTTAAGACTAAAAAAATGCTTTCTGATTTAAGATTTCGTGCGCATTTAAAATATGGTGATGGATACAAAGGATTGCCTTCTTATGGGCCTTTTGATAAAATTATTGTAACCGCCGGAGCTCCATTTGTTCCTAATCCGTTATTGCAACAATTAACAATCGGAGGGAGATTAGTAATTCCTGTAGGAGAAGGTAAGCAAATCATGACTGTTATTGATCGTGTTTCTGAAACAGAATTTAATAAGCAGGAGTTAGGTGAATTTGCTTTTGTTCCTATGTTGGAGAAGAAGGTTTAAATGTTGCCCGCAGATCTCAAAGATTTTTGATAGTATAAGTAGTGGTCTGTGAGAACAGGCCATAACAACTCACATTCGAATTTATATTAAACAAAGTTTTTATGAGTCGCGTCATACCGTACTTGTTACGGTATCTTCAAGTAGAATTTGGTCTGTTGATGTTCTCAGATACCGTAACAAGAACGGTATGGAACTTAAAAAGGATTAGGGCAGTTGTGGCCGTGTTTGAGAATACTTATTTTCTTTTTCCAGATTGGATAAATTGCTAATTTCAATTGGAATTTGTTGGGGGTAAAAGCGCCATTTACAGTTTCTATAATTCCATCGTTGGCAACCGAAGCTTCAAAAGTTCCCATTTTTGAAATAGGAATAAATGTGTAATCAATACCAGCTCTGAAATAAAAACCTGGTGTTTTTTCTTCAAGAATATCAATTCCAATATTAATTTCTGGATATATAAACCAAGCCGTATTAAATTTTGAGATGTATCGATTATTTCCGGCAGTACCCGTAGTCTTTTGTAAAATATTACCAGAACTTAAACTTACTCCAAGTTTGAAAAACATGTAAGAATAGTTGGGGATTGGGTATTGCAGACTGGCTGGTACAGAGAAGTGGATGAATCTGAACTGACCATTGCTTTCATCGGGGCCGAAGTGAAAATGGTATTGCTGATACTTCATGTCTAACCCAAGATGAGTATCGTAAGTTCTTCCATACTTTTTCCAATAATCTAAACCTCCAGATAATCCATATTCGGCATGTGGTGCATCTTTACCTTCATCAAAAATATGTCCGTCTCCGCCAGTAGGTAAAAGAGGAGCAAAAGTAAGTCCAACCATTCCAAATTTGGGATCCTTATTATCAAACCACCAGGCATTAACCTTGGAATATGCAAAAATGAAAATAAGCGATATGTAAAGAAATTTCTTCAAATAAATCTACCTTCCTTCCTATAATGGAACGTTAAACTTTTTAGGGTGTTTTACTTCGAATTCAAAAGAGGTAGATTTTTTATCGCCGGCAGGAACCTCTAAATTCCACTCTAATATACCAGTTTCTTCTTTTAAAACCCAACCATCACCAAGTTTGTGGTCTACTTTTATTTTACTGTTTTTTGAAATCGGAATTTGATCTACTATTTCAATATTAATGGCTTTGTCACGATTGTTTTTAACTGTGATTTCGTATCCTCTTGCTTTTGTAACGCCCATAATATTGGTTTTATTCACGCATTTATCCTCCAATTTTTTACGTTCAACCAAAATACTTTGATCCTGTCCTAGTGAAACATCTAAAGTGTCGCTCATTGTGTTTGGATTGATATATGATTTTCCAACAAAAGTTTCATCGAAATAAATATGCGATTTACCTGGGATTAAAGGCATTTTCTCCCACTCGGTAACTTGTGCTAAAAGGAAAACACCATTACTCTTTTTAGGTACTGCGTAATATTGATAAGAAGCAGGTAATTCCCTTTTCATAATATTCACCGATTTTTCACCAGCTCCAGTATTTAAAGAAAACTTCTGAGGGATTTCGAAAGAAGAGAAGGTTAGGTTGTCTGTTCTTACTACTTGTTTATTTTTTGAAATGGAGCGATTGGCTTTTGCAGCATAATTGTCACCCTCTAATTTTAAAATTTCCTGTTGTCTTAAAGGTTCAGCATCATATTCAGCATATCCATATTTTCTATATCCCTGATCGTTTAATCCCCAAGCATATAATTCGGGCTTGTTTCCTCCTAACACTGGATTCCCAGTGGCGATTGTTAGGTTGCAGTTTTTCCAATTAATACCTGTGTTTTGATAGATTAAAGCATTGTATTCGAAATTAACAGGCTCACCAATGTTGCTAGCTCTTAAGTTGTAAAGAGGGCTCCATCCACAATTATAAACATGGTAGGATAATTCCAATTTTGTTTGGCGATTTTGAGGTGCTTTGTACAAAATCTCAAGCTGACCAGTTTTTTCGGATTTAACTCTTTGAAGTTCTTTCTCCTCTAATTTTAATTTAGATAGTACTTCTTTGAATTTTTTGATTTGCTCTTTTTGATCGGTAATTTTTCTAATTAAAGTTGGAAGATTGTTCTTGAAATAAAAAACAAAATCCTTTAAATCATCAACATCTAAAACACCTTTGTCATTGATTTTTTTATTGCTTAAAACCAAATCATATTCAATTTCTAAGTAAGCTAATTCATCACCAAGATTCAATAAGTCTCTTTCAACTTGTTTGATTTGACTTTTAACTTGCGCCAATTTAGGTTCGTCTTTAGTGTTGTTTAAATGACTGATTTTGAAATCGATGTCTAAGATTTTAACGCCATTAATTTTAGCTTGAATGGTTTGTTGTCTTAAAAAAGGTGACAAACCACTAATTTTTAAAGTGTCAATTCCTGATTTTACTTTAATGTTTTCCTCTCGGCTAATTTCAGCACCACTGCTAAAAACTTTAACGGATGAAATTCTAGGAGTGATTTGAGCGATTGAAATAAATGCAAAAAATTGGGCTAAAATTAGAATTCTGATTTTCATAATAAAGGATTAAAATTTCTTTAATGAACATTTAAATTTAAGGAGCTTTTACTATGAAAAATGGTATGTTAATGGAAACTTTTTGTTTTGTTGAAAACTTTTGAAATAACTATTTAGATTTGTTTTAACCGCAATTTTTAAAGTCAATCAATGTCAGAATGTAAGCCGTTAATTTTAGTTGTAAACGATGATGGAATAACTGCTCCGGGAATCCAAGCATTAATTTCATTTGTGAAAGACTTTGGAGAAGTCATTGTTGTTGCGCCCGATAAAGCACAAAGTGGAATGGGACACGCAATTACAATTAATTCAACTTTAAGATTGAATAAGTATATTAATCCACATGGAGTTGAAGCGTATAGTTGTTCGGGAACACCAGTTGATTGCGTGAAGTTTGGAACTAAAGTCGTTGCTAAAGGGCGCAAGATTGATTTGGTAGTGAGCGGAATTAATCACGGAACAAATTCATCCATCAATGTAATTTACTCAGGAACTATGTCGGCGGCTGTTGAAGGTTCTGTAGAAAGTATACCAAGCGTAGGTTTTTCATTGGATAACCATTCTTTAGATGCTGATTTTTCTGGGTGTGAATCGATTGTAAAAACAGTTGTTGGCCAGTTGCTTAACCATCCGATGGAAAAAGGATATTCTTTAAACGTGAATATTCCTAATGTTCCAAAAGAGGAAATCAAAGGCATAAAAGTTTGCAGACAAGCTAAGGCTTATTGGGATGAAACTTTTGAAGAAAGAAAAGATCCTCATGGTGGAAGTTATTATTGGTTAACAGGAGAGTTTGTTTATTTGGATGAAGGAGAAGATACAGACATATGGGCACTTGAAAATAATTATGTTTCGGTTGTGCCTACAAAGTTTGATTTAACGGAATATGAAGTAATTAACGTAATTAAAGGTTGGGATGGATTTAATTAAGTTGGAAAGAAAGAAAAGGATTCAGGGCGTAATTATTGGTGCGCTTATACCAATTGTTCTTTTGTTAATTGTAGGGATTTATGGTTTTACGGTTAGCCGACCTATAATGATTGATGAAAATAATTTCGCAATTGCACCTCACACTTACTTGGGAGTGTTGATGGTTTATATTACAAGCATGAGTTATTATCATGCCTTCTTTTGTTTGTCTGGAAATATGGCAGTAGTATGGTTTCTAACAGGAAAGAAGAGGAATTCAATGGCTAACGGAGTGATAGTTCCAACAGCTATTTACGCACTTATTTTAGTTGCATTAAGATTGTTTTAATGAAGTATTACATTGTTGCAGGAGAAGCTTCTGGTGATTTACATGGAAGTAATTTAATGAAGGAGCTTAAAGCACAAGATCCCGACGCGGATTTTAGGTTTTTTGGAGGGGATTTGATGAAAGCTGTAGGAGGTGAATTAGTGAACCATTACAAGAAGACAGCTTTTATGGGATTTATTCCTGTAATAATGAATCTGAGAACAATTTTAAGGAACATTAAAAACTGTCAGCAAGATATTTTGAATTACAATCCTGATGTAGTGATTTTGATAGATTATCCAGGTTTTAATTTAAAGATCGCCAAGTTTGCTCATGAAAATGGATTAAAAGTTCACTATTATATTTCGCCCAAAATTTGGGCTTGGAAGGAACGTAGGATAAAAGATATTAAAGCTTACGTTCACAAAATGATTACCATTCTTCCTTTTGAAACAGAGTTTTACAAAGGACACGGGATGCAAGTGAATTACGTTGGAAATCCGCTTTTTGATCAGATATCAGAATTTCAAAAAATGGCAGATAAGATCGAGAGTGAAAAACCAATTTTAGCAGTTCTTCCGGGCAGTAGAAAAATGGAGTTAGAAAGGATGCTTCCCACAATGGCAAAAGCGGCTAAACTAATGGAAGATAAGTATGCCGTTTATATTGCTGCAACGCCTGATTTTGAACTTTCATTTTATAAAGAATTGATAGGTGATTTGAACGCCAATTTTGTTGTAGGAGAGACTTATAAATTATTAAATTCTGCAAAACTAGGCATCATTACAAGTGGAACGGCTACTTTGGAAGCTTCTATTTTTAAAGTTCCTCATGTTTTATGTTATCACGGACCTGCGCTAGTTGTAGCTCTTGCCAGAAAGTTTGTGAAGGTGAAGTTTTTGGGGTTGGCTAATTTGATTTTGGATAGAGAGATTACAAAGGAGTTGATTCAGGAAGATATGACACCGGAGATAATTGTAAATGAATTAAAGAAATTCGAAACATCTGAAGGAGCAAAAAGAATGGACGATGATTTTGAGGTGTTACTTTCAAAAATAGGAGGTGAAGGAGCCAGTAAAATGGCCGCTTCAGTGATAATAAATGATATCAAATCATGAAAGGCTTTTGGTTAGGAATTAGTCTTTTGTTTATTACTCTTGTTAGTTTTTCAAGAAATGTTTCTATTTCGATCTTAGAAGGTGAAAGCCTTGATGAATTTTCTATAAAAATAACCCGAGGTACATACTCTTTGAACGCGCCAAATAAAGTTTATGTATTGCACAAGAATGCGGTTGTTCATGTGAAAAGCGGTTTGTTTGTTTCTATGGGAGACTCAGTTAAATTCCAATCAACCAATATAGAGTTAAAAGGGAATGATTATGTTAATCATTTCGAAATAATCTCAAGAAAAAAGAGTCGTAAATATGATGATGATTTGAGGTGCGTGATGATTGACGGAAAGCCTCAGATAATAAACGATGTTGACTTAGACCATTATGTTGCTGGTGTTGTGGAAGGAGAGGCAGGGTATGGATTGCCTTTAGAGTATTATAAGCTTCAGGCGATTTTATGCAGGACTTATGCTCTTAAAAATTTGAATCGCCATTCGGATCAAGGATATAATTTATGCGATAAAGTTCATTGTCAGGTATATCACCACAAGTGCAAAAAAAACGATATCATCAAAGCAACAGCTTCAACAAGTGGTTTAGTTGTAGTTGATCATGATTTAGAATTGATTAACACAACTTTTCACTCAAATTGTGGAGGTCAAACCTGTAACTCCGAAGATGTTTGGGTAAGTGAGGTAAGTTATTTAAGATCTGTAAAGGATTCATTTTGTTTAAAGGCTCCGCACGCAACTTGGAAAAAGGAATTAAGTAAATCTGAATTTAAATCTGTTTTTTTCGAAAATGAACCACTGGATTCAATAGAGTTTGAATCGGTGCTTAAATTTTGCCAAGATACTGCTCGTTTTCCTTACAAAGATTTAATTTCCACTCGTTTAACTAAAGTTAGAAGTGGATTGAAATTAAAGTCGACATATTTCTCAGTAGAGCCAGATAGCAATTCGGTAACACTTTACGGAAAAGGATTTGGACACGGAGTAGGACTTTGCCAGGAGGGTGGTATTGAAATGGCTAAACTGGGTTATAGCTATGTTGATATTTTGAAATATTACTACACCTCAGTATTTATAGTAAATCAACGCGCACTTCTCTTTTTTAAAGAAGAGTAATAGGTGTTTGAAAAATTTCCAGCTCTAAGAGTTCTAATTGTTTTTATTTTCAGTTTTTTCCTATTTGAAAAACTGGATTTATATTATAACCTCATCTTCGCTTTAGGCTTTTTAATCTTTGCTGTTTTCATACGAAAAGCTAAATCTGGATTACTGTACTTTCTTATCATTTTAACAACTTTTTTTAGACTTTCTTTTTCTGAACAGAGGTCGGGAAATATTTACAGAATAACCAAAGTTTTAAAACAAACTGATTCAGATCAGATATTTTTTGCAAGAAGTGAAAAAGGTGTTTTGTTTAAACAGTATGATTACAAAAACGGTGAGGAGGTTTATGAGGGCGACTTATTTTTTTACAAGAATAAATTGCAACCAATAAAACCGCCTGATTCTTTATCTGGGTTTATTTATGCTGATTATTTAAAATCTCAAGGTGTTGATTCTATAGCCTATCTCAAAAAAGGACTTAATGTAATTTATAGGGGTTCAACAAGCATAAGGTTTTTAGCACAACGATTTAGGAAAAACATCGTGAAAATCCTTTTGTCTTTTGATTCAGCTACTCAAGAATCAAAGGCTTTTTTAATTGCATTATTAACAGGTGAAAAATCATATTTAACTAGTGAGCAAAAACAGTTGTTTAGAGATGGAGGAGTGGTTCATGTATTGGCAATATCAGGACTTCATGTAGGCGTATTTTACCTTGTGCTTTCTTTTGTTTTTCTCAAACTATTACGATTAAAGCCAAAGTTGGGGCTTCTTTTCATTCTTCAGTTTCTTTTGGGGTATGCATTCCTTTCCGGGTTATCTCCTTCGGTAATTAGAGCGACAATAATGTTTGCCTTGATTCAAGCAGGACATGCTTTTAACATAGAAGTAAATACGCTTAATATTGTTTTCGGATCGGCAATTTTAATGCTGTTTTGGGATCCTTATTTGCTTTTCGATATCGGCTTTAAGTTGTCTTATTGTGCTGTTATTGGAATTTTAGTAGTGACTCAATATTCATTTTTTAAGAAGATAAAACCTTTCAAATATTTAAAACCTTTATGGACTTTGTTGTTAGTTAATTTAGGTGCCTTTTTATTCACGCTTCCTTTGCTTTCGTATCATTTTGGAGAACTCAATTTCACAAGCTTTTGGACCAGTTATTTGGTGGTGCCTTTAGTTGGTGTTGCGATGTATTTAGGAATAGCCATTTTAGTTTTAAATCCAATAATTAAACTAGCAGAGTTGGTATTTGTAATCTTTGATTATTTATATGTTTTTATCGCTGAGGTCATAGATTTTATTATTGAAATAAGTGCGTTTAAAATTCATCTTCAGATTAACATTTTTGAGTTATTTTTCTTTTTTACTGTTTTGCTATTTTGTTTTACTTGGAAACGAATTTTGGTGTTATTTGCTCTGGGTGTGGGAGTTTTAATGTTGACAATTGTTCAACCGAATCAGGTGAGGGTGTTAATGAGATCGGATAGTTGTGAGATTAAGGTTGCAAATAAAGTTTTTAGCGTTTCATCTGAAAGTAAGCTGAAAATCAATAATTATGAATTCTCACTAATAGGGGAAAACTTACTTCAAATTCGGTCTTTAAAAACATTCAAAGTACTTGATTTTAATGTTGATAAGTATCAACGCATAATGTTAGAATTTTAAGTGAAGAATTCCTACTTTTAGTTCGTGATTAAGAATTTTGGGTACATAGTTTTGTCGCTTGGAGCATTTATGGTTTCTTGTTCTGATGGCGATGGTGTTAAGTCTAGCGAACAATTATTTGAATCTTCAGAAGTTAAAAAAGACACTTCTGTTTATGGATTTACGACCGATTTAACGGATGATATAGCAGCTTACAAAACAGTTGTTAATATTATTAGAGAAACGGGGCTAGCTCAAAACTTTGTTATTTTACCTGGAGATGTTGACAACGTAAAGGCTTATGTTGAAGACAATGAAAGAATTCTAGAATACAATCCTGGTTTCATGGAGAAACTGCAAGGGGATACTAACTGGCATGGAATTTCAGTTTTAGCCAGACAAATTGGACATCATTTATCCAATCATGAATTAGAGGATGGTTCTGCAAGTGTAGAAGAAGAAATTGAGGCAGATAAATATGCTGGGTTTGTTCTTTTCAAAATGGGAGCTTCTTTAGATGAGGCAATCAAAGCTTTGGAAAGTTCAATGGTTGAAGATAGTTTAGGTAAAGGTATTTCCAAAAACGCCCGATTAGCTTCATTAACTAGAGGTTGGAACAATGCAAAAACTTTAATGACTGATACTGTTGTTATTGCAAAAGCTCCAATGCAGGATTCTATAAAGGAAGTTGTTGCTCAAAATCCTTCGAGTGTTGCTAAAGATGCCGTATTGCCTGATTACTTGTACAGAGTTTATTTAGCTGTTGATAAGAGCATGTACTTTATTGATGAAGAGGATAAGGTATTTAAGGAAGAAGATGGTAAGCCTGTTGCAGTTGGTTTGAAAAAAGATAGCGACAAGCCAGGTTTTGATTGGATTTTCATGAAAGAGGGTGATTCATATGGTGTTGATTTAAAAGGTCGACTTTGGGCTTACACCACTGAGGGAGACGGCGATTGGAAAATTGTTGGTCAGGCTGTTAAATTGACGACAAAGTAAAAGTGTTTTTCAAAACTCACATTCGTTGGGTTAAAGTTATTTCAGAATTCGATTTTAAAAATCAATTTAAAAATGATGTTATTCGGCCTCTTGATTTAGAAGGTTTAGAGGTTTTGGCTGTCAATTCGGAAGGTCAATTAAAAGTATTTGAAAAATTATGTCCGCATCAAAAAGCTTCGTTGAATGACGCAACTTGTAAAAATGGTGAAGTTATTTGCCCGTGGCATAAATATGGATTTGATTTAAATACGGGGCGTGATTTATCCACAGCAGGAAATGCTTTAAAAGTGTATCAAACAAATTTAGAAGATGCACATTGGTTTGTTGGAGTTGAGGTAAAATTGCCTTTTTGGATGGACCCTGCATAGTTATTGATAAATACATTGTAATAAATTACCTCTTACGCGTTATGAAAGGGTAGTTGTAATATTTATCTTTGATTTATGAGGTTTTTTCTTCTTTGTTTTATTTCCCTTTTTAGTTTCAATGTAATTGCTCAATCTGATTGTGAATCGGCGATTTTTTTAAGAAAAAATGAAGTCGAGGTAAAACAATCGACCGAAGAGCTTTGGTATAAATTTCGAGCAAAAGGTAACTTGTTGAATTTTGTAGGTGAATTGTCTAACTCAGATAGTTTATTCGAATATGAAATTTATCCTTTTGAGACTTGTTTTCGAATTCAGTCTGGTGTTGTTACTCCCCTACGAAGTGTGAAAAAAAATGGAGGCGGCATGACGGAAGAAATATGGCAAAAGTTTATTGAAGATGGTATATGTATTTGTGGAACATGCTTGTCTAAGATTGAAGCAGATAAGAAAAAAGCGCTCAAAGTTAATCAAGGTGAATTTTATTTATTACGCGTTATATCTAATAATCAGCCTTTTAAATTTCAATTGTCTTTTGATGAAATAGATTCTATAAATCCTATTCAGTTTTCAATAGATAGTATTCCACCGGAAGAAATTGAGGTGGGTATGGTTTATCAGTTGAAAGAAATCTTTTTTATTCCAGCAACTCCGCAGTATTTACCTAAGTCTTTGCCTGAGCTTCAAAAGCTGCAGAAATTTTTATTAGAGCACAAGGTTTTAAAAGTTCAAGTTAGAGGTCATGTAAATGGACCTGCTCAAACTAAGCCAGATTTTTATCAAACATTATCGGATCAAAGAGCTCGAGCTATTCAGCAGTTTTTAGTTGAGAATGGTGTTGAGATTGAAAGAGTAGACGCAAAAGGAATGTCTAATTTTCAAATGAGATATCCATCTCCTAAAACCGCCTATGAAGCAGGGGAGAATCGAAGAGTTGAAATTGTAATTACCGCTGTTGAATGAGGTTTGTTTTTCTGCTCATACTGATTTCATATACTCTTTCGGCTCAAATAGATTGTCGAAGTTATGTAGAGTTAGATGCAGATAGTTTATCCTTTCAAAAAGTCACAGATTCTGTTTTCTATTTTAAAATTCGTCCAGACTCTAGCCAAAGGACGATTCGGTTTAAAGGTGATTTTGAATCTCTAGAAATTAATCCTACTGAATGTAATAATGGTTCTGGCTATTTGTTAAATTCCAATGGTTTAATCATGCCAACAGAACAAATGATTAATTCTGGTATATGTTATTGTAATTCTTGTATTGAAAGATATTCCGAATTTTCGCTTAGTTCTGGGTTGTTTGTAAAGGTTAAAGGATTAACGAATTTATTTCCTGAAATTTTAGTTAAAGAGGAGTTTGTAAACAAAGAATGGTATGAGAAAGAATTAAAGTCTGGCGATAAAATAAGACTGAATAACATACTGTTTGTAGGAGGTAAGGCCGAGTTTAGACCTATTAGTTTTAAAGATTTAGATAGGTTGTATTTAGTTTTGACAAATAATCCCAAAGTTGAAGTTGAGATTCAGGGGCATGTAAACGCACCGGGAAAAAGGAATAGTAAAAAGAATCAAACTTTGTCGGAAGACCGAGCAAAAGCAGTCGTTGATTATTTAATCAAAAAAGGAATTAATTCAAGTCGATTAATTGCCAAAGGATATGGAAATACGGAGATGGTTTATCCTAAAGCTAAATCAGAATACGAAATGCAGTTTAATAGGAGAGTTGAAGTAGTTGTAAAATAATGAGTAAAGGGAGAAAATATTTCGTTATCTATAAACCTAAAGGTTGTTTAAGTCAGTTCTCAAACGAACATGGAAAAAAAGCTTTGGGCGACTTTTTTGATTTACCCAATGATGTTTATCCTGTTGGACGTTTAGATGAAGATTCTGAAGGTTTGTTGATTTTAACCAATGATAAAACTATAAATTCTCTTTTGTTAGATCCGTCAAGAGGTCATTGGAGAACTTATTTCGTTCAAGTAGCTGGACAGATAACTAAGCAAGCGATAAAAGAATTAGAGCAAGGTTTGGAAATTGCTGTGAAAAATAAAATTCACAAAACATTACCTGCAAAAGCAAAGAAATCGGCTCCTCCCAAAAACATTCCTCCGATGGATGTTGCTGAGTCTAATACCTCCTGGCTAAAAATTTCTTTACAAGAAGGAAAATACCGGCAGGTAAGAAAAATGACTGCTAAAGTTGGTTTTCCTACATTAAGATTGATTCGAACACATATTGAAGAATTAGAGCTAGGAGGACTTAAGCCTTCAGAATATAAACAACTAGAAAAGAAACAGTTGTTCAGTAGGTTAAAACTTGCTGAATAACTAGTTTATCCACAGAGGGCTTGTGTATAATATTCTTCTTTATTAAATGAGTTTCAAGGTTTTCAAAGGTATCTTGAAAGCATGGGAGAATTAGCGAGACAATTTGTTTCAAACGAGTTAATATCAACAACAACTTTAGAGGTGATCTCTAATCCCTCGTCTTTCAATTAAGAGAATGTTTCCCTTACAAAATCAACTTTAGATATTGATAAAGGAGTTTACTCTGAATATTCTGATGACTATGGAAGTGTAAAGTCCTTCAAGAAAGTTGTGGTTGATAAAAATAGAGATACAGGACATGTTAATTCAGATATAAAGACCGTTAACATTATTGAAAGAAATGGTGTTAATTTCCTCTCTTTAAAGAAGTTCTCTGTTACAAGAGATGCTTCTAAAAAAGTATCCAATTTCACTAATTCATTGAGGTTAAGATTAGATAAAGAGAAAGAAATCTTCCTTTTCTAGTAAGTACCATTTTGGAAAGAAATCTTTTATAAAGAATTAAAAAAAATCAATAACCTTTTTAATGTAGGGTCGTAGATACACCAAATAAGTACTGATGACTCCACTAAGTAAAGAAACTATTGATGGTATTTTAGAGCTCGCAGGAGGCGAGGATTTTATTCTGGTTGAATTATTCCAATCTTTTTTGGAAGATGCTAAAGAACTTTCAGGAGGGATAAAGCAAGCTGCTGATAGTTCGGATTGGGAGAAATTACAATTTGATGTTCATACCCTTAAAGGTTTATGTGGGACAATTGGTGCTAATCCACTTTTTGAAGTATGCAAAGTTTTAAATGATGATTTAAAAAGTGGAAATACATCAACAGCAATATCATTAGCTAATGAAGTTGTACAGAAGTATGAAGAATTAGTTGAACACATCACGTCAAACTAACAAGTTTAATTATGAAACATAAAGTATTTTTAATTGAAGATAACCCAACGGAAGGATTCCTTTTAAGGCTGGCACTAAGTAACATTAAGAACCTTGAAATGACTCATTTCAAAACTGGTGCTGAATTGATGGAGAAGATTGATGAAGCTCCAAGTGTAGCCATTGTTGATTTGAATTTACCAGATATAAATGGTTTAGATCTTGTTAAAGAAATCAAGAAAAAATCTGAAAAAACGAAAATTATAATTGTTTCTGCTCAAAGAGACGTAGACGTAATAGCGACGGTTCAGGCCGAAGGAACACCTTATTATTTGGTTAAAAGTGATTCGGTTTTGAAAAATTTGAAAGCTATAGTTGAAGATTTTATATTTACGATGGAGCATCAGGCAAACTGAATCCATCTATGAGATTGTTAAATAAAATATTATTAAAAAGAGAGGTCATTTTATTGGCTTCTCTTTTTTTGTTTTCATTAGTTGGATTAGGGCAGTTGTATAATTTCAAGAAACTTTCTGTTGAAGAAGGACTTTCGGCTCATGGTGTGTATTCAATGTGTGAGGGTCCAAAAGGAAAGTTGTGGATTGGGTTAGAAGGAGAGGGGGTAAATGTTTATGATGGATGGAGTGTTTATAGGTACAATGATTTTCATGTAGGGAAAAACATCAGAGTGGTTTTTAAGGATTCGAAAAATAATATGTGGTTTGGATCCGAATTTCAAGGGATTTCAGTTATAGAGAATAATGTACTGCACAAAATCACAACTGATGATGGGTTGTTTGTTAATCATATTCGAGGAATTGTAGAGGATGAAAATGGCGTGGAATGGGTTGCTACATTTGGTGGAGGAGTTTCGGTAATTGATGAATTTAAGGTTGTTAAAAACTTAAATAAGAGCAGTGGATTACCAAGTTCGTATTGTAGAACAATTTTTAAAGGTATTGACGGTTCGATTTGGATTGGAACTGATAATGGGTTGGTGCAAATTAATGAAGGGAAGGTTGTTCATGTTTATGATAAGGAAAATGGATTGCCTCACAATACAATTTTGTCTGTTTCTCAAAGTGATGATGGAGATGTTTGGATAGGAACTCAAAAAGGTTTGGCAGTACTAAAAGATGGGAAAATCTTTACACTCGATTCACAACAGAAAATAAAAGCCGATAGAATTAAATCAGTACTTACTACTCGTGAAGGTGATGTTTGGATAGGTACCAAATCTGGAGTGGGAAAGATTAAAATTAAAGATTTAGCAAACGCTGAATATGATATTCAATGGTATGATGATAGCAATGGGTTAAGTAATAATAGGGTTCGTTGTTTGTATCAAGATGCTTCAAGAGCTATTTGGATTGGAACCTATTTTGGAGGGGTAAATAATTTGTTTAATGAATCATTTTCTCTTTATAATAAATCAAACGGTTTGCATGATAATGTAATTACGGCTTTGAAATGGAATCAGTTTGATTCATCACTTTGGATTGGTAGTCATGATTATGGAATAGCGGTTTGGAGTAAAAATTCAACTGTATACTTCAATAAATCAAATGGTTTATCAGAAAATCAAATAAATGCAGTTGCTCATCTTGATAGTGGTAAAACTTTAGTTGGAACAGTTGAAGGGGTAAACTTAATTTCTAATCAAGAAATTCAAAGAGTTTGGGATAGCTATGACGGTGTTTTTTCAGGAAATGAAATTGTTAAACTGGTTTCAAATGGAACCGAGGTTTTGGGGTTAACCAACTCTAATGAGCTTTTTATAATAAGAGATACAGGAGATGTTTATTTAGATACGATAAATTCTCAGAAAGCTAACAATTTAATGGCTTCATATATCAATAGTATTAATGAAATTGAAGGTAGTTTTTATGTTGGTTGCGATTCCAGTGTGATTCAATTAAAGTTGGTTGAAGGAAGTGTTCAAAAGATAAATAGAATTGAAATAGAGAGTGTTCTTGGTTTGGTTGGTGATGCAAATGAATTATTAGGGTACACGAAAGAAAATAAACTATTTAAATATGTGAATAAACAGATTGCGTGGGAAAAAGATTTTCCAAGAAACAACGAAATCATGTTTGTGCGGAAAAGCGCTAGAAATATTTATTGGGTGGGCTTGAAAAATGAAGTCGTTAGATTAAAATTTACAGAAGGTTTAGGGTATGATTTAAAGAGTTTCTCTTTGAATGAAGGTTTTATGGGAGGAGCTTCAGTAAGGTCCGCAATAACCAAAGATGAAAATAATCAATTTTACATCGGTACTATAAAAGGAATGTTGCGAGTGCAGCCTGGTAATTATAACGGTATTAAGCGGGATTTACAGGTTTATCTAACAGGATTGTTGAGTAGTAATAATCAGATTGATTGGAAACAGTATTCTGATACTATTATCAATGGCATTCCAATAAATGTTGTTTTACCTCATAAAATGACGCATTTAACTTTTCAGTACAAATCGTATCATCTTAAAAGCCCTGATGAGGTGTTTTATAAAATTGAGCTAAAAGGAGAAGAGGAGTTTATTATTGAAACGAATGATACAGAGAAGGAGTTTGTAGATTTGAGTCCAGGGGAATACGAACTGATTATTTCGGCAAAAACGCAATGGGGGGATTGGTCTGAAAATCCACTTGTTTTCAAGTTTGAAATAACTCCTCCTTTTTGGAAGTTGAAATCATTTCAAGTTTCAGTATCTGTTTTGGTGATAGGTTTAATCTTTTTGGTTTTCAAGTTGAGAACAAGGAAGTTAGAGAGAGAAAAAAGAAAGTTAGAAATACTAGTTGAAGAGAGAACAAAAGATTTAAATGAGGAGAAACAAAAATCTGAAAACCTATTGCTAAATATTTTACCGCAAGGAATCGCTAATGAATTGAAGGTAAATGGGTATGCTCGAACTCGTCGATACGATAAGGCTTCTGTTTTATTTACAGATTTTAAAGGGTTTACGAAAATGTCTTCTGAAATGGAGCCAGAGAAATTAGTGAAGAAATTAGATGAGATTTTTATGGCTTTTGATGAGGTGATAGAACGTAATCATCTTGAAAAGATAAAAACGATTGGTGATGCATATATGTGTGCATCTGGAATTCCAGATGAAAATAAAAACCAAGTGAAAAACATAGTTATTGCCGGACTTCAATTGGTAGAGGTAATGAGTGATTTTAATCAAAAACAATTAGAACTTGGAGAACCAATTTGGGATGTTAGAGTAGGGGTTCATACTGGAGAATTAATTGCCGGTGTGGTAGGGAAAAAGAAATTTGCTTACGATGTTTGGGGAGATACCGTTAATATTGCCAGTAGGATGGAAAGTAATAGCGAGCCTTCAAAGGTGAATGTATCTCAAGCCACAATGGAGGAGGTAAGAGAATTTTTCGAATTTGAGGAAAGAGGAAAGATCGAAGCTAAAAATAGGGGTGAGCTTGAAATGTACTTTGTGACGAAGTTGAAAAAAGAGTATTGCCGAACTAGTTCCAAAGTCCTACCTAATAAAGAGTTCTACAGCTAAAGTATTTGCTGTAGTAGTCGATGAGAATCGGTCATGACAGGCATCTTTATGATTAAATGATTTAATATCGATTATGTTTTATTAAACACAAAAAAAGGCTGCAAAAGCAGCCTTAATTTAAATCTATATTTTGATGATTAGTGTGAAGCTAAGTAGCTAGCAACACCATCAGCATCAGCTTTCATAGCATCTTCTCCTTCTTTCCAGTTTGCAGGACAAACTTCTCCGTTAGCTTCGAAGTAATTTAATGCATCAACCATTCTTAAAGCTTCGTCAACCGATCTTCCAAGAGGTAAATCGTTAACAACTTGGTGACGAACAACACCTTCTTTGTCGATTAAAAATAATCCTCTATATGCAACAGGTGCACCACTAAAAGCAGCGTTTCCTTCCTCGTCTACATCATATTCTCCAGCTAAAACATCGTAGTTTTCAGCAATGGTTTTTGATAAATCTGCAACCAATGGGTAAGTTACACCTTCAATTCCTCCTTTGTTTTTTGGTGTGTTTAGCCAAGCCCAGTGAGAGAATTTAGAATCAATTGAACATCCAACTACAGCTGTGTTCTTAGCTTCGAAGTCAGCTAATCTTGCTTGAAAAGCATGTAATTCTGTTGGGCAAACAAATGTGAAGTCTAAAGGATAGAAGAAAAGTACAACGTTCTTCCCTTTGTATTGATCTAATGAAAAGTTTTCTACAAACTCACCTCCGTTTACTACAGCGTCAGCGCTAAAAGATGGAGCTTTTTTTCCTACTAATACAGCCATTTTTGTCTAATTTTTTTGTTTTGAAATGTTCTGCAATATTACGACTATTCAAGAAATCAATAAAGTTTCAGACTATAGAAATTTACTAATTGATAGATAGTGATTATTGATTACATGAAAGAAATTGAGCCAGCTATTATAAAACCAACAACAATCGAAATGAATTTTACCATATTAAACTTATGGTTTTCACTGGTTTCGAAAAGTATTGTAGTAGAAATGTTAAGAAAAATTCCAATTACAATAGCCATAAAATAATGTTGGTATTCTTGAACAAAAGCGATTTGGTCTGACAAAAGTAGTCCCAACGGAGCCATCAAGGCAAATGATCCTAGTATTAAAAATGATTTGGTACTTTTTCCTAAATAGTGGTTTAACATTGTTCCAAAAACAATTGCGACAGGCAGTTTGTGTAAGATTAATCCAGTGAAAAAGTACTCGTGAAAATGTTGGTCGCCTGATTCATGTGAATGTCCAGATGCTAAAGGTGTAGCTTCGAAGAGTGCATGAAGGAAAAGACCAATAAGAGCTGATAGTTTTAATTTGTGGTTATGACCCGTATGATAATGACCATGATCGATTCCCTGCGTTAAAAATTCAAGAATCAATTGGATGGAAAAACCAATCAAAATAAATAAACCATACAAAGATTTGTATTCCAAAAATAAATCAGGAAGGAAATGAAGAACAGTTAATCCAAACAGAAATGCTCCTGAAAAAGAAAGGAGAATTTTCAACGCTTTTTCGTTTTTCAAGTTGATAAACAAAAAAGCACTTCCTGCAGCGAAGGTTATACCAAATAATAATATTTGAGTTATAATGCTATTCAACTTTTTCCGCGATAATAATTAATCTATCTGAGTTAGAATTAAATTTCTCTAAATCGTAATTACCAAAGGTATGAGTAATTTTTAAATGAGCTTCCCTCAAATATTCTTCAAAATCTTGCAAGCTTAACAGTTTGACAGATTCTTGAAAACGGAATTCCTTTCCTTCATCATTAAATTCAATAGTCTTGATGACTTGGTTGTTTTCAATTTTTTTAGAGATATTAAATTCAATTCCATCAATTGTCTTTTTTTCAAAAGCAACTAGGGTTGAAATAACTTTTTCTCTGTTTAAGAAATCAATAACAAGTTTACCAGAGCTTTTTAAATTATGAGATGTAGCTTTAATAGCGTTTAATTCATCGCGCTTGCTTTTAAAATAACCAAAGCTTGTAAAAAGGTTTAAGGCAAAGTCGAAGTAATTCGTTCTGAATATTTGACGCATGTCATGGGTGTAAAACGAAAGACCTGGTTTTGAATCTTTTTTTGCTGCTTCAATACTTTGTTCGGACAAATCATATCCCACAACAGTGTAGCCAAGAGAGTTGATAAATTTAGAATGTCTTCCTTTACCACAAGCAATGTCTACAAATTTGTCATTTTTAGAAGGCTGTAAAAATGTAACAATGTTTTTAATAAAGCGCTCTGCTTCAGTGTAATCTCTGTTTTTGTAGAGAATATGATAATATTTGGTGTCAAACCAACTTTCAAACCATTCTTTTGCCATCTTGTAAAGATAAAGACTATCAAAAAATCAAAATAAAACACTCATAGAAAAATGATATCGGCTAATACCAATTTTTAGCTTTTTCAAATAAATTTCAATATTTGAAACCTAAGATAGAGCTTGCCGTTATAAGTCAAGGTAAACAGTTTTTAGTTTGGATTAAAAACTCTAATTTTACGGATGTAATGTCATTCATGAATTTAAATATATACGAGTTTTACAAGAAAATGGAAAGCAACTATATTATGCTTTCGTTTAAAGGTGACGTTACATCGGAAATGCTTACATCAATGCTTCAAATTATGGAAACCAAATTAGATAATTTGGGAGAAGAAAATAAGGTGAAGCGAAAAGTTTACAATGTTTTAGTGGAGTGTTTACAAAATCTTTATCATCACCGAGATGAAATGAAAAGCACTGGTATTGATGAAGAAAGTGCCGCTATTTTCATGATTGGTAGAGATGATACTCATTACAATATTGTAACTGGTAATTATATTTTATCGGATAGAATTCCTAAGTTGAAATCACGAATTGATCAGGTTAACACTTTAGATAAAGAAGGACTTAAAACCCTATATAAAGAAGTGTTAAATAACGATGAAAGAAGTGAAAAAGGAGGTGGAGGTCTTGGTATAATTGATATTGCCAGAAAGAGTAAACAAAAGCTTGTTTACGACTTTATGGATGTTGATGAAAGGTATTCGTTTTTTAGTTTGTACATTAAAATTCCTCAAAAATAAATAGGCAGAATTATGGGAAAGATTTCTATAGAAGGGACTTCAAAAACACCATCAGTATTATTTGATTCTGATGCTGGGGTAATGGAGTTAAAAGGAAGATCTATACCTGAGAATAGTATTGAGTTTTATAAACCAATTGTTGAGTCATTAGATGAATATGCTAAAGGACCAAAGGCTTCAACTAAAGTTGAAATCCAATTGGAGTATTTCAATACTTCCTCTTCTAAGTGTATTTTAGATTTGTTTAAAAAACTTGAGGCGATCCATAAAGCAGGTAATGAAGTTTCTATAAACTGGTATTACGAGGAAGATGATGAGGATATGCTTGAAGCTGGTGAGGATTACCAAGCTATCATCAAAGTTCCGTTCACAATGATTGAAGTAGAATAAGATTAATTAAGTTTAATATGAATTGAAAAACCGAGATGATTATGTCTCGGTTTTTTTTGTGTCTAACGCTATAGTTTTAGATACAAAAAAAGCTGTTTCAACTGAAACAGCTTTTCTATAAATTTTGTTTGGAGATTCTTAGAATAAGAAACCTAATCTAACTGCTCCGTTTACATTTCTTGAAATGCTAGTAGCACTTCCTTGTTTGATTGGGTCTGGTTTTTCAAAACCTTCTGCGTCACTGTTAACTGTAACTCCAAAGTAATTGTAGTTTTGTAAACCTAAACCAAATTCAGTTCCAATGAATAAATTCTTAGTTAACGTGAGTTCGATCTAAGCATCCAATCCTAATCTTTCATTATCAACAACTTCCGATCTAAGTGAAGGCTTTTTTGGTAGAAAATGGTATGCAATAAGTCCACCTATTAAATTGACTAAAAAGTTGTCTACGCTT
>CAXRIN010000027.1:0-32114 GCA_964230605.1 Flavobacteriaceae bacterium | reverse complement strand
ATCTGTTAACTCAAAGTGATCCACCAAAATCTCTGGTAAAATCATCTTTATCAAATCTAAATAACCTTCCAAAACTCAAATCTTTAATCAAAGCAAGTTACGTTTATTTAAACTTCTCCCCAACTTTTGGGACTGATCCATATTAAGTGAAATGAAATTATATATTCTATCTAGAAATAAAAGTCTTTACTCTACAAAGAGGTTAAAGGAAGCTGGTGAGCAACATGGCTTCGCAGTATCTATTTTAGATCCAACTACTTGTTCCGTGTCAATGGAGCAAAAAAAAAAACCGGGTTTAATTTATAACGGAGAAACCCTAGAAAGACCTGATGCTATCATTCCAAGAATTGGAAGTAGTATAACTTTTTATGGAACAGCGGTTGTAAGGCAGTTTGAGATGATGCAAACTTTTACATCGGCATCTTCCCAAGCGATTTTAAGATCAAGAGATAAACTTAGAAGTTTGCAAGTTTTATCCAAAGCCGGTTTAGGTATCCCCAAAACGGTATTTGCGAAGCATCCAAAAGATCAACACGTTGAACAGTTAATTGATGAAGTTGGAGGGACGCCAGTGATTATAAAATTGTTAGAAGGAACCCAAGGTATGGGAGTTGTTCTTGCTGATACACCAACTTCAGCAAAATCAATAATTGAAGCTTTCTCAGGGATTCAAACAAATATTCTAATTCAAGAGTTTATTAAGGAATCAAAAGGGACTGATATTCGGGCTTTCGTTGTAGGTGGCAAAGTAATTGCAGCTATGGAAAGAAAGGGTAAAGAAGGAGAGTTCAGATCAAACATTCATAGAGGAGGACATGGAACTCCAATTACATTAACGAAAAAGGAAACCACTGCAGCTATTTCAGCAGCTAAAGCAATGGGGTTAAGTGTAGCCGGAGTTGATATGATGAGGTCTTCAAGAGGTCCTTTGATTGTGGAGATTAATTCTTCTCCAGGTTTGGAAGGTATAGAAGGAGCTACAGAGATTGATGTTGCAGGCGGGAAAAATGCTATTGCAAATTTGCACGTAGCTAAGTTGCCTTCGAACACTAATATCGATATCCCTATTCATATTTATAGGGGAAAGGAAAGTGGGCCAGTTTTACTTTTAATGGCTGGAATGCATGGCGATGAAACCAATGGTATTGAAATTCTCAGACGAATTATTGCTGATAAGTTAATTAGCCTTAAACGAGGAACAATAATCATTATTCCAATATTGAATGTTTTTGGATTTTTAAACTACAGTAGAGAGGTTCCTGATGGTAAGGATGTGAATAGAAGTTTTCCAGGTAGTACAAGAGGGTCATTGGCAAGTAGGATAGCTTATTTTTTCATGAAAGAGGTTTTTCCTTTAGTGGATTATGGAATTGATTTTCATACAGGAGGAGGTAATAGATTTAACCATCCGCAAACAAGATGCATGTTCGAAATTGAAAAACAATTTGAGTTGGCTAAAGTGTTTGGAGCTCCTTTAATTTTAAATTCAGCTTTAAGAGCTAAATCGTTTAGAAGAGAAGCAACTTTAAAAGGGAAGAACATTATAGTTTATGAGGCAGGGGAATCTATGAGAATGGATGAAAATGCTATCCAAGAAGGGATTGATGGAACGATTCGAGTTGCTAAGTTTTTGGGAATGACAGATCAAAAATTAAAAGAATCTAATGGAAGTATAATTCTACAAAAAAGTTCTTGGACTAGAGCTCATCGCTCAGGTTTGTTTAGTGCAATAGTAAAACCAGGTGATTACGTGAAGAAAAATCAAATTATAGGAGCTATATCCGATCCATTCGGAAGTACACTTATTAAAGTCAGGGCAGCTGTAAATGGGTATGTTGTTGGCTTAAGCTTTTCTCCAGTTGTAAGTCAAGGGGATGCTATAGTACACTTAGGTTGTGAGTAGAGTAGTGGCCTATGAAAATAGGCCAGAGCAATCGTTCAAAACAAAAATAGAAATCCATTTTTTGCAAATTCTGCAACAAACAAAAGACTTGTTGCGAAAACAGAAATTTGTTTTGCCTTAATCCTTCATAAGTTTGGTTTAAAATCAAATAATATGAAAAAGCAAAATATTCCTTACTACTTTATTTTTTTCAAGGCAGCATTAGTTCCAGTTATCCTAATTGGAGGACATTATTTAGGGAATCAATTCAGGTATGTTGTATTAAGTTTAATGTTTTTGGGTTTAATCTCTGATATTTTTGATGGAATCATAACGCGTAATATTGGAGTTCAAACAGCTAAAATGCGCAGAATGGACAGTCAGGTCGATATGACGTTCTGGTTAAGTATAGGAATTTATTCATACTGGATACATCCCGAGATAATTAATCAGCATATTACTTTGGTAAGAAGCGTACTAGTGATGGAAGTGTTATGTTATATTTTGAGTTTTTTAAAATTCGGAAAGGAGTCGGCTTTTCATCCACTTTTATCTAAAACTTGGGGCTTATGTCTTTTAGCTGCCTTTACAGGGATTGTAGGTTTTGGTTATGGAGGATTTACTTTTAAGCTAGCTGTTTTTTTAGGGGTTATAAGTCATGTAGATCGAATTTTGATTACAATTTTTCTCCCACAATGGACACATGATGTGCCATCTTTTTACCACGCCTTTAAAATTAAAAAAGGGAAAAAGATCAAAAGATATAAGCTGTTTAATTAAAATAAAACACTCATCATTAGAGGTAATCCAACAACAATCCCACTTAATCCAATAATTGCTAAAATTGATCTGATGATGTAATCTTTTACCTTGATGCTCTTATTAAAGCAAGATGTTTCATTTAATATGTAATCTGAATTTGTCATAAGCTTACTTTGTTTAACAGTACGACAAAAAGAATCTTAGAAGGTTTAAACTTCTATGTAAAAAATAAATTACTCTGTAAGTGGTAGTTAACTTCGGATTAACAAAAAACTTTATTTTTTTTAACAAAAAACTTTGCAAAAGGAAAATCTCATCTTATATTTGCACTCCCGTTAAAATCGGAGCGTTCTTATAAAAATCGGGCGATTAGCTCAGTTGGTTCAGAGCACCTGCCTTACAAGCAGGGGGTCGCAGGTTCGAATCCTGCATCGCCCACGTTAAAGGTCACAAGGAATTGTGACCTTTTTTTGTGTCTAAATTTTTCCAGTTGAATTTTCTTTTTATTCCGAAATGATGTTTTCACAGGACTGGAATAGTGTTATGTTGTTTTTTTGAATCTTGTTTTTAGACAAATGCTAGATTCGAGGGATGGAAATTTCATCGTCTATAAAATCTTGGTCGTTGGACGATAGACCAAGAGAGAAGTTAATTGAAAAAGGATCGCAAAGTTTAAGTAATGCTGAATTGTTAGCGATTTTGCTAGGGAGTGGCAGTAGAGATGAATCGGCTGTTGATTTGGCTAAAAGGATTTTAAAGTATGCGCAGGGAAGTTTGTCTGATTTGGGGCGCTTGAGTATTGAGGATTTAATGCAGTTTAAAGGTGTTGGAGAGGCGAAAGCTGTAACACTTTGTGCTGCTTTTGAAATTGCACGCAGACGAAAAGAGGAGGTGATTGATCGTGTTAAGATATCTTCGGCTAAAGATGTTTTTAATGAGATTGCGCCTTTTGTTGCAGATTTAAATCATGAAGAGTTCTGGGTTTTGTTTTTAAATAGGGGGAATCTTGTTGTGAGAAAAGAGAAGGTTAGTTCCGGAGGTGTTTCAGGGACTGTTGTTGATCAAAAGATAATTCTTAAAAAGGCATTATTACATCTTGCTTCATCAATTATTTTGGTGCACAATCATCCGTCTGGAAATTTAAAACCAAGCATTCAAGACAAAAAAGTGACGCAAAAAATGAAATCAGCATGTGAATTGTTGGAAATTAATTTACTCGATCATTTGATAATAGCAGGAAATGCTTATTATAGCTTCGCCGACGAATTGGAGCTTTAATGATGAAAATTTTAACAGTACTAGGTGCTCGTCCACAAATCATAAAATCTGCCGCAATAACGAGAGTTGTTCGTTCCGAATTTGAGGGAGAGTTAGAGGAGGTTGTGCTTAATACTGGTCAGCATTATGATTCCAATATGAGTGCCGATTTCTTTAAGGAGCTTTTTCTGCCAGTTCCAAAATATGATCAATCTATTGATTTTTCAATGGCGAACCCAATTAGTCAGATGATTGAAGGGGTTGAGAATGCAATCATTAAAGAAAATCCAAATGTTATTATCGTTTATGGTGATACTACATCAACATTAGCAGGGGCTATTTCTGCAACCAAATTTAATATTCCCCTTGTTCATATTGAGGCTGGTCTAAGGTCTTTTAATATTTCAATGCCTGAAGAAGGAAATAGAATTTTAACCGATCATTCAAGCAGATTGCTTTTTACCCCAACATTGGAAGGGATGAAGAATCTTAAAAATGAAAAAATAAATGATGATTTTATTTTTCATTGTGGAGATGTAATGTATGATAATAGCTTGTTTTATAAGGAAAAGGCCAATGAGTTATCGGGTGTTTTGAATAGCCATGGTTTAGAAAAGGAGCGATTTATACTTTTTACTTGTCACAGACAAGGGAATACAGATATTAAAGAAAATCTTTTAGGAATAATACAAGGTGTTAAAGAAGTTGCTAGAATAATTGGGTTAGAGATTGTGTTTCCAATGCATCCCAGAACTAGGAATAGAATTATTGAGTTTTTTGGGGATGATTATTTGAAAGATTTAGAGTCTGATTTTAAGGTTATTCCACCTGCAAGTTTTTTGGATACGATTCAATTAGAGTCTAACGCATCTTTTGTAATGACTGATTCAGGTGGGATTCAAAAAGAGGCTTATTTCTTTGAAAAGATGTCGGTAATACTTAGGGAGCAAACAGAGTGGGTTGAAATTATTGAAAATGATGCGGCAGTTTTAGCTGGTACAAAAGCAAGTAGTATTGTAGATAGCTACAAGAAATTAAAAAATATGAAACCTAAGTTTGAACCTATTTTTGGAGATGGAAAGGCTGGGGAGTTTATTTGTAAAACTATATTGGAGGAGTTGAGATGATTTATGTTTTTACCCATAAGGTAACAAGTAGAGTGAAGTATGCATTTAATCTGATTTTTAAAGATTTAATGCAGGTAGATTACGAGTTGATTACAAATAGGGCAGAGTTTGAATCCAAAGAAGGTGTGAAGATTGCCTATACTTTGAATCCTATTGGCGAAGCTTTTTTTATAAGAAGTAAACCTTTGTTGTTTGAAAGTGGGATTAATGATCAAGATATAAATGTGGTGCCTTTTGATAGGACTATAGCCTTTTTTTCAGTAGGGGGGAATAGCATGTTTCCTTTTGATGTTTTTGCGGCTTCTTTTTATTTGGCTTCAAGGTATGAAGAGTATTTGCCCCATAAAAAAGATCATTTTAATAGGTTTGACGCTGATCAAAGTTTAGCATTCAAAGAAGAGTTTTTACATCAACCAGTCATTAATATTTGGGTTAATAAATTGATGGAGTTGTTAAAAGAGGTTTACCCATCTTTTGAAGCTCCAGTGAGAAATTATGAATTTATCACAACTATAGATGTTGACAATGCCTATGCATATAAAGAGAAAGGTTTTGTAAGGATGTTAATGGGGTACGCAAAATCTTTATTGACGTTTAATGCTGGTGATATAAAGGATAGGACTAAGACTTTATTAGGCTTACAACAAGACCCCTACGATACTTTTGAATATCAGGAGAAGTTGGTAAAAGAGCAAGGGCTAACTTTTATATATTTTTTTCTTTTAGGTGATTATGGAGTGAATGATAAAAACATTCCAGTGAGTAATAAGAAGTTTCAGAGTTTGATTAAATCCGTTTCCGATCATTCAAAAATTGGAATTCATCCCTCTTTTGCGTCTAATGAAAATTTCAAATTATTAGAAAAGGAAGTTGGAAGGTTGAGCAAGATAATCAATCGTGAAATATGGCGTAGCCGACAGCATTTTTTAAAGTTGAATTTACCTGAAACATACAGGAATTTAATAGAATTGGACATTACTGATGATTTTACAATGGGTTATGCCTCCAATTATGGATTTAGAGCAGGTTTATGTACGCCGTTTTATTTTTATGATTTGGATTTAGAAGTTGAAACGAGATTGAAAATCCATCCTTTTGCAATTATGGAAGGGACATTAAAATATTATATGGAGATTGGTCCAGAGCATGCTATTGTGCATTATAAGAGGTTGATTGATGAGGTTAAAATGGTTAATGGTCAATTTATTTCGCTTTGGCATAACGATAGCTTAAATGACTACAAGCAATGGAAAGGTTGGCGCGCCGTTTTTGAAGAAATGATTGAATACGGTAAAGCGTGAAGTATTTGACACGAAAAAATATCGATGATCAAAAATGGGATGAATGTATCCTCAAATCGCCCAATGGTTTAGTTTATGGTTTAACCAACTTTTTAGATGGTCTTACAGAAGAGTGGAATGGTTTGGTTTGGGAATCCCAGGAAGGTTATAGTGCGGTTTTTCCAATTCCAGTGCGCAAAAAGTTAGGACTTAAGTATGTTTATCCACCTTTTTTTATTCAACAACTTGGGCTTTTTTCAGTTTCTGATGACTATGTAATTCAAGAAAAGGAGGCAATTAATTTTTTGATTTCGAAATTTAGATTTGTTGAGTTGAATCTTAATTACATGTCTGGTTATGGTGATTTGAAAAGAAATTTGACGCTTTGTTTGAAAGAGGAATATGATCAAATCAAAAATTACTTTTCATCAAATCATAAAAGGAATATAAAAAAGGCTGATAATTCAGACTTAGAGTTACGGGACGCCAATGTTGATGATGTTATTGCGTTATTTAAATTAGATAAAGGGACAAGCTTAAGTACTTATAAAGAACTTGATTATCAGCGTTTTTCCAAACATGTTAATTCTTCCTTAGAAAAGCGCATTGCGTTTGTTAAAGGTGTTTATCATAAAGGGGAACTAATATGCGGCGGAGTGTTCTTTTCATTTAAAAATCGAATTATTTTCTTGTTTTCAGGAAACTCAGAAAAAGGTAAAGAGTTTGGCGCGCTATTTTATCTATTAAATTCAATGATAAAAAACTATGCTAAATCTGGTTTTGTGTTAGATTTTGAAGGGTCTGAAAATGAAGGTTTATCAAGGTTTTATGCGGGGTTTGGAGCAGTAAGTCAAGACTATAGATTTTACAAGCACAATAATCTTCCTCGATTAATCAAGAAGTTTAAAAAGTGAGTTAACATTGGCTTAACAATTTTTTAAACAAAAACATCATAATGTTGCTGTAGTTAACATTAGAGATTTATTTTTGTATTCTGCAAAAATGATCATTATGTCTAGTAAAATGCCTTCCAAATTCATTAATAGAGAAATTAGCTGGTTAAGTTTTAACGAGAGAGTTTTACAAGAGGCTGAGGATGAGAGAAATCCTTTAGTTGAAAGAATGAAGTTTTTAGGGATTTTTTCTAATAATCGTGATGAGTTTTTCCGAGTTAGAGTTGCTAATATTAAAAGAGTAGCAGATTTACCTGGTAACAATAAGCTTTCATCCGGTGAAGATCCTAATGTTGTGTTGGATAGGATTTTAAAGCTAGTACTTAAGCAACAAACAAGATTTGATAAGGCT
Source organism: Flavobacteriaceae bacterium (assembly GCA_964230605.1). Classification (GTDB taxonomy): domain Bacteria; phylum Bacteroidota; class Bacteroidia; order Flavobacteriales_C. The sequence goes on along the minus strand of CAXRIN010000027.1, from coordinate 24,501 downwards.
TATAGCAAGCTGATTAAAGAGCTTCAAAAAGAGAATATTTATTTTCTGGATGAAAATCAAATCAGTGGAGAGCACGTTAAATTTGTTAAGGATGTTTTTGGGGATAAAGTAAGAACGAATATTGTTCCTATTATAATCGATAAGAAGAAGCCTTTCCCTTTTCTTAAAGATGCATCAACATACATGTTTGTGAAGATGTACAATAAGAAGGCTAAAATTCAAAGACCTGAATACGCTTTAATTGAAATACCTACGGGTCAGGTGGACAGGATCATAAAATTACCAAGTATTTGGAAGAAGAAATTCTTAATCATGCTTGATGATGTGATTAGGTACAATTTACCTCAAGTATTCTCTATTTTCAATTTTGATACAATCGAGGCTTATAATATCAAAGTAACCAGAGATGCAGAACTAGATATTGATGATGATATCTCAAAATCAATTGTAGATAAACTTTCAAAAGGGATTAAAAACCGTCAAGTAGGAGAGCCCGTACGTTTTGTTTATGATGCGGAAATGCCTTCTGATATGAAGGAGTTTATCATCAAAAAGCTAAAATTACAAAAGAGCGATAATCTTATTCCTGGAGGTAGATATCATAATTTCAAAGATTACATTGGATTCCCTGATATAGGATCATCTAAATTGCTAAATCCCGATTTACCAGCTTTGCCTCAAAAAGATTTAGAAGGTGTTCCAAGTATTATGGATGTTATAAAGGAAAAGGATGTTATTTGTTTTTATCCTTTTCAAAAATTCGATTATGTTATTGATTTCCTGCGTCAAGCAGCAATTGATCCAAATGTAACAACTATAAAAATCAATATTTACAGAGTAGCAAATGACTCTAGAATTATAAATGCGCTTATTAACGCAGTTAAAAATGGTAAAGATGTTACGGTTTTAATTGAATTAAGAGCGAGGTTTGACGAAAGAAATAACATCAAATGGAGTAAGATGTTAGAGGAGGAAGGTGTTAAAGTACATTTTGGATTGCCAGGGCTAAAAGTGCACAGTAAATTAATAATGGTTAAGAGACAAGAAGGGAGGACGGAAAGAACTTATGTGCACGTAGGAACTGGTAACTTCCATGAGAAAACAGCGAAGATTTATTCTGACGCTTCACTTTTGACATCCGACCGTAGAATAGCTAATGATATTGAAAAGGTTTTCGAGTTTATCGAAAGGCCTTATATGAATAAGCGTTTCACCAATATTATTATATCCCCATATAATACACGTTCAAAGTTTATCAGCTTAATTGAGAATGAAATTAAGAATGCAAAAAAAGGTAAAAAGGCTAAAATCATTATTAAACTTAATAATTTCAACGATCCTGAATTAACTAATAAACTGTATGAAGCTTCTTGTGAAGGGGTTGAGGTTAAGATGATTATGCGTGGGATTTGTTCTTTAGTTCCGGGAGTAAAAGATTTATCAGAAAATATTCAAGTAATCAGTATTGTTGATAGATTTTTGGAGCATATTAGAATGTTTCAATTTCACAATGGAGGTGATGAATTGTTCTTCATCGGCTCGGCGGATTGGTTAGTTCGGAACCTAGATAAAAGGGTTGAGGTAACTACGCCTATTTACGATAAGGGAATTCAAGAGCAAATGAGAACTTTCCTTGATCTTCAGTTAAAAGATAATGTTAAAGCAAGAATTATAGATGAGAAGGGGCGTAATAAATACGTTCCTCAGAAAGCTAAAACTAAGCAAATAAGATCACAAATTGAACAGTATAATTATTTCAAATCTTTACTCGAAGAATAGTTACTCATTTAAGTTTACAGTGATTTGAAGAAGATTATCAATTGGTTTTTATTAATTGGCTTTAGTTTAGGAGTTGTTGTTGCGATTGTAGGAGTTGTTGAACTCTATTGTGCTTATTCTTACTATCGTTATCGAGATACCTTAAAGAATGATTTAAATGCTATCCGATTAAGAGAGCCTTTTCATAATCAAGATAACAATGGTTTTCGAACAGATTCTTTAGGGTTTATTTTGCCGTATAGAAGTTTAGATTCATCCGAGTTTAGAGTTGTGTTTATGGGAGGTTCTACCACTGAGTGTTTGGCTGTTTCTGAGGAGAAAAGAGTCCATAGAGCAGTTGAAAAACAATTGGATAAAACTACTTGTTTGAACATAGGTAATAGTGGTAATCATTCAATGCACACTTTGGATATTTTTGCTAATAAAGTATTGGCTTATAATCCTAATGTGGTTGTCATTAATCACAATGTAAATGATTTAAGTATATTGCTTAATACTGGTACATATCATAATCAACATCACCAAAGATCTTTACTTTTAACCTCTTCAGAAGATTTATATTCTTATGTTGTTGGTTATCCAAAAAATTGGTTTGTAAGAAACTTTATTCCTCATATTTCATTAGTGTTGTTGCCTACAACTTTTGAAGGCGGAGGTCTGCCCTTAAGGAGGGAGTTTCCTGATGGTCCTTTGCGAGAAGACTTAAATAGCGACTCGTTAAAATACTTATTCAAGAAAAGTATGAAAGGACTTGTGGAATATTCAAAATCATGGGGTGTAAAACCTGTTTTAATGACCCAGGGAAGTTGTTATAAACATTATGATATAGGTAACTTAGAACGCTATAGGTGTTATAATTTAGATTCGTTACATAATGTTTTTAATCAAGTTGTTAGAGATGTGGCTTTGGAGTGTGGTGTTGATTTAGTTGATGCTGAGTTTTTAATGGAGGATAACAAAGCTTATTTTTATGATGTTGTTCATTATACAGATTCTGGATCTGTATTTATATCGGATCACATTGCTTCAACTGTTAAAAAAGTGCTTTTCAATTGATAATTCTCGGGATTTCTGGTTTATATCATGATTCAGCAGCCGTATTGTTGAAGGGTGGTGAAATTATAGCTGGTGCTCAAGAAGAACGATTTACAAGGGTTAAACATGATGAAAGATTTCCTGTTGAGGCTATTAAGTTTTGCCTTAAGAGAGCAGGGATTAGTTTAAGTCAAGTTGATGCTGTAGCTTTTTATGATAAGCCGCTGTTAAAGTTTGAGAGAATTCTTGAATCTCATTTAGCAATTGCGCCGAAAGGATTGGTGTCTTTTATTTCAAGCATGCCTGTTTGGATGAAAGAAAAAATGTTTTTCAAGAAACTATTAAAAGATCATTTTAAAAAGATAGGTGATGTTAATTGGGAAAAGACGAAATTACTTTTTCCTGAGCATCATTTATCTCATGCCGCAAGTTCTTATTATGTTTCTGGTTTTCAGGAGTCCGCCATTTTAACGATTGATGGTGTAGGAGAATGGGCAACTACTTCCATTTGTTATGGAAAAGAGAATACGATAGAAGTAAAAAAAGAGATTAACTTTCCGCATTCTGTAGGTCTTTTGTATTCGTCATTTACATATTATTTAGGCTTTAAAGTAAATAGCGGGGAATATAAATTGATGGGATTAGCACCTTATGGAGATGAAAATTCAGCGCAAACAAAATTTTATATTGATAGAATTAAAGAGTCACTAGTCTCAATAAAAGAAGATGGTTCTTTTCAACTGAATATGTCTTTTTTCAAATTTGCTTCTGGAAAGAGAATGAGTAATGATAAAAAGTGGGAAGCTTTATTCAATTTGAAAAGACGAAAGCCCGAATCTGAGTTAAATCAATCATATTGTAATCTAGCTTTAGCTATTCAGAAAGTAACAGAAGAGTTGGTGATTAATTTAGCCAAAGAAGCAAAACGAATTACAAATTCTGATAATATTTGCCTAGCTGGAGGCGTCGCTTTGAATTGTGTTGCGAATGGAGTGCTAGAAAGATTGGGTGTGTTTAAAAATCATTTTATTCAACCTGCTGCGGGAGATGCTGGAGGAGCTTTAGGGGCTGCTTTGGCTGCTGATAAAATATATTTTGAAAATCATTCAAAAACTAATTTTACACCGTACATAGGTTCTGGTTTTTCTAATGATGAAATAGAAGCTGAGTTAAAAAGATTTGGGGCTGTTTTTAAAAAAGAAGAAAATATTTTTGAAGAAACAGCTAAAATAATAGATGATCAAAATGTTGTTGGTTGGTTTCAAGGGCGATCTGAATTTGGTCCAAGAGCTTTGGGTAATCGAAGTATAATAGGTGATCCTAGAAGTAAGGAGATGCAGCGGAAAATAAATCTAAAAATCAAGTTTCGCGAAGATTTCAGACCGTTTGCTCCATCAGTTCTAAAAGAATCAGCAGCAAAGTATTTTCAACTAGAAGATGCATCACCTTATATGCTTTTGGTTCATCCAGTGGTAGAAGAAATAAAAGGCGATAGGACCAAAGGAGATATATCGGTTCAGTTAAATAGAAAAAATTGTACTTATCCGGCTATTACTCATGTGGATAATTCTGCAAGAATTCAAACTGTAAGTGAAGCTGATAATCCATTATTTTATAAGTTGATTAAAACTTTTGGTCAATTAACTGGATGCGATATGCTAATTAATACTTCATTTAATGTAAGAGGTGAACCTATTGTAAATTCACCAGCGGATGCATACAGGTGTTTCATGAAGACTGAAATGGATGTTTTGGTGATAGGAGATTTTATCCTTAAAAAAGAAGATCAACCAAAATGGGAAGGAGATAATCAAAAAATTAAATTAGACTAAATTTGAATCATGAGTGCATTCAAGGATTTTTGGAATTTCATGAAAGAACGTAAAAAGTTCTGGTTAGCGCCTATTATTTTGCTTCTTATTTTATTAGGTGTTTTGGTTGTCTTTGGCGGTAATTCGGCAGCAGGAGGATTTGTTTATACTTTATTTTGATGTTTTTTGAAGTAAATTATAAAGCCAAACGAAAAGAAACTGTAATCACTATAGCTATTGGGTTTATTGTGATTTCAGGGGTTCTTTCTTTCAAATATTCTGATTTTATATTTTGGCCGCTATTTATTTCTGTTCCTGTTTTTGTTTTAGGATATTTCATTTTGCCAATTGGGATTTTTATAACCAAGGTTTGGTTTAAGGTGACTCAAGGTATTGGTTGGGTAACATCAAAGGTTATTTTAACCTTCATCTACTTTCTTTTTATTACGCCTTATTCATTTTTGATTAAAGTTTTTACGGGGAAAGATATCTTACAGAAACACTCTAAAAAGACTTTGTTTATAGATAGGAATCATCGATTTCGTCCAAAAGATTTAGAAAATCCTTGGTGATTAATTAACAAGCAATAGAAAAGCGAAAACGAAAGGCGAAGCGATCAACAATCCGTCAAATCGATCTAAAATACCTCCGTGACCAGGCATTATTTTACCAGAGTCTTTAACATTCATACTTCTTTTAAATAAACTTTCAGCAAGGTCTCCCATTGATCCAAAAATTGAAATAATTAATCCAATTCCAGCCCATTGCCAAAGTGGTAGGGAATCAAAGAAATAACCTGTGAGAATAGAAATTCCGATAGCTAGTAAAGCTCCGCCAATACTTCCTTCCCATGTTTTATTTGGGGATATTCTTTCAAAAAGTTTATGTTTTCCAAAAGTCTTACCTGATAGGTATGCGCCAGTATCATTGCTCCATAATGCGAAGTAAAACCCAAGAATAAGTTCTGAATTAAAATTATCTGAGTGTAAGGGGAAAAGGTGATTTCCTAGTATTAATAATCCGAAAGGTAATGCAACATAAAAAAGAGGAAGAATAGTATGAGCAATGTTTGAAAACGGCTCTTCCTTTTTGTTATATAGCTCAATTAGAGGAGTACCAAATATGCAAAGCAATAAAATAGCAATGAAAGGAACTGTACTAACTTTTAGAACGGTTTCAGAAGTGATTGCTAAGAATCCAATTACAGCTGTGAATATCCCCAAAGGGATGTTTGGCGACAACGAGGAATTTTTATCTAAAATATTAAGGTATTCCCAACTTCCAATAATAACAAAAAGTAAGTAGAGTCCGAATAATGAAAAAGGGCTGAAATATGTGCAGCAAATTAATACAGCAACAAATACAGCCCCTGTTAATGCTCTTGTAAGCATATTATGCTATTGTGTTATTTTCAGTATTTTTTTTCTCTGAGTCAATTTCCTTTGAATCTTCAGTAGAATTTTCTTCAGCTTGAGTTGCTTCTACTACAACTTCAGCTTCTTCAATTTCAGGTTCTGATGAAGGTCTTTTTCCAAAAATTGTAACGAGGTCTTCTTTAAAAATTACTTCTTTCTCTAAAAGAGCCTCCGCTAGTTGAGTAAGCTTCTCTTTGTTATCAGATAAAATTTCTTTAGCCTTTTGATAAGCCTCTTCAATGATTTTACTGATTTCTTGGTCAATAATTTGAGCAGTTGCCTCACTGTAAGGCTTGCTGAACGAATAGTCACTTTGACCTGATGAATCGTAGTAAGAGATGTTACCAATTTTGTCGTTTAAACCGTAGATTGTAACAATGGCTTGAGCCTGTTTCGTTACTTTTTCTAAGTCACTTAATGCTCCAGTTGATATCTCTCCAAAAATAATTTCTTCAGCAGCTCTACCTCCAAGCGTAGCACACATTTCATGAAACATTTGCTCTCTTGTAGTAATTTGTCTTTCCTCAGGAAGATACCAAGCCGCACCTAATGATTTTCCTCTGGGTACAATAGTTACTTTAACTAAAGGAGAAGCATGTTCCATCATCCAGCTTACAGTTGCGTGACCTGCTTCATGGAATGCAATAGTTTTCTTTTCTTGAGGTTTAATAATCTTATTCTTTTTCTCTAAACCACCAATTACTCTATCAACAGCAGCAAGGAAGTCCTCCTTATCTACAAACTTTTTATCGCGACGAGCAGCAATTAATGCAGCTTCATTACAGATGTTTGCAATATCAGCACCTGAGAATCCTGGTGTTTGTTGAGCTAAGAAATCAACCTCAACAGAATCATCTAATTTTAGTGGTTTTAAGTGAACTTGGAAAATTTCTTTTCTCTCGTTAACGTCTGGCATGTCTACCATGATCTGACGATCGAAACGTCCTGGTCTTAATAAAGCCTTATCAAGTATGTCTGCTCTGTTAGTTGCAGCCATTACTATGATACCACTGTTTGAACCGAAACCATCCATTTCCGTTAACATTTGGTTCAAAGTATTTTCTCTTTCGTCATTAGCTTGTTGAGCAGGGTTTTTACCTCTGGCTCTACCAATTGCATCAATCTCATCAATAAAAATGATACATGGAGATTTTTCTTTAGCTTGTTTAAATAAATCTCTAACTCTTGATGCTCCTACACCTACAAACATCTCAACAAAATCAGATCCTGAAAGAGAGAAGAATGGGACTTGAGCTTCACCTGCAACCGCTTTTGCTAATAAAGTTTTTCCTGTACCAGGAGGGCCTACAAGTAATGCTCCTTTTGGGATTTTTGCTCCTAGGACTGTATATTTTTTCGGGTTTTTTAAGAAATCAACAATTTCAACAATTTCTTCTTTAGCTTCTGCTAAACCAGCAACATCCTTAAAGCTAACATCAACTTTAGTGTCTTTTTCGAATAGTTTTGCTTTTGATTTACCAATGTTGAAAATTTGTCCACCAGGTCCTCCGCCTCCGCCCATACGACGCATCATGAACATCCAAACAGCGAAAATCAATCCGAATAAGATGATGTAGCTCAAAATACCATCCCACATTGAAGGTTGTTTGTTTCTAGAAATAACAGAGAAGTTAGCTCCTTCGTTAGGACTTAATTTTGCTGCTTCATTCATTTTTTCTTCAGCATCAGATGCATCATGAATGTCAAATTGATAATACCCCCCGTTTCTTAAATTAGTATTGTGTGGAGCAATGCTTCTTGCTGAATCGGTTACGAAAGCTTCACAATATAAATAATCACCTTCTTTAACAATCACAACCTTTTTAATGTCTCCTTTTTGAATGAATTCATAACATTCATCAGAGCTAATAGAGTTAGGACTGTTAAACATGTTGAAAAATTGGAAGCTTAAAAGCAATCCTCCAATTACAACATAAATCCACCATACTGGGATTATTTTAGGTGTTTTAGGTCCCTTGTTACCTGAATTATTATTTGTACTCATATTATTCGTCTTCTAAAATTGTTACTTCAGCATCAGCCCAAAGCCCTTCGATGTTGTAAAATTCTCTGGCTTCTCTTTGGAAAATATGAACAACTATAGATGAATAGTCTACTAAAACCCATTCACCATTTGTAAAGCCTTCTTTTTTCCAAGGATATTCACCCAAAACATCTTTTACTTCTTTTTCAACGGATTGAGCTGTTGAAGAAACGTGTGTACGAGAGGTACCGTTGCATACAACGAAGTATTCAGCTATAGAATTTTCAAGATTTTTTAAGTTTAGGATGTGAATTTCCTTTGCTTTATTGTTTCTTAATCCCTCAATAACAACTTCTAGTAATTTTTCTGTGGGTACGCTCACGCTTAATTGGAATTTAATTCGAGCAAAAGTAAATATTTTCTAGTACTTACTCTGTGAAAAAGATTACAAAAAGGTTAATTATTATTAAGGTCGGAATATTACCTTTATGAACGCAATATGTTTATTGGTAAAAAGAGATTTTATTACAAAGCAGTAGATTCAACAAACGAAGAAGCAAAACGACTTTTTCGCGAAGGAGAATTGGACGGAGGAGAGTTGGTTATTGCAGATTTTCAGAATGGAGGGAAAGGCCAAATGGGTTCGGGATGGGAAAGCTTGAAAGCAAAGAATTTTACAGGAACGTATTTTTTGAAATTTGACCTTGATTTAGGAGATGTTTTTGCACTAAATATCTTAACCAGTCTTGCGGTTAAGGAAACTGTTGCCGAATTTGTAAGTGGTTCTGTTGAAATAAAGTGGCCAAACGATATTGTTGTTAATGGTGAAAAAATAGCTGGAATTCTTATTGAAACAATCGTAAAAGATAATAAAGTTAAAGGCGCGTTTTTAGGAGTAGGGTTGAATGTTAATCAGTCAAGATTTTCAAAATTTCACCGAAAGCCTACTTCGATTAAAAAGGTCATTAATGCAAAATTAGATTTAGAAGTTATAATTGAACGTTTGTCTTTCTATCTTCAACAATTTTATTCCTTGTATCTAACAAAAGGGTATGATACTATTAACTTTTTGTATCATAAAGAGCTTTATCTAAAAGGTGAGGAGCATGCTTACAGAGTTGGGAGAGATACAAGATATTTTATTCTTCAAAACGTCAATAAACAAGGAGATTTGCAATTATTTAATCAGTTTGGAAAGATTGAAGAATTCGGATTGAAGGAAATTGAGTTTTTAATTTAACTGAATTTTTGCTCTAAGTTGTCTACAATTGCTGCAACCCACTTTTTTATTTTTGATTCAAGTGTAAAATCAATAACTGGAGCAGTATCTGTTTCTATATGAATTACTCCAAAAGTTCCCGATTCGTCTTTTGAGATGTCAAATCTTAAAGCAGTTCCAAATTCAACTCCTTCGGTAGACTCAATTAATATGTATTCAGGTGTTTTTTCGGTTATTGAAAAATTAAACCTGGCAGCCCATTTAAGGATGAAAGTGATTATTTCACCCTCTACTTTTAATTGTTTCGTTTTTTTTGAGGATAGAATTTGAGCCATTTTTTCAGTTTGACCCAAAAATTCAAAAAGCTCTTCAGGAGAGCTTTTTAAATGTATTTTATTAGTAGAAAGTCTAATCATTTTAATTACCAGTCCAGCTAGCAGGATCTAACCTCCAATCTTTTATTAATGCAACATCATTTTCTGAAATATAACTTGAATCAACTGCTTGTTGAACAAGAGCGTCATAATCAGATAAAGTAATTAGTTCGCAATTGGCTTCCTTGAAATTATTAAACGACAATTGAAAGTTATAAGTGAAAATTGCTGCCATTCCCATTACTGAAGCTCCAGCTTCTCTTAGGGCTTCAACAGCTTTCAAACTACTTCCTCCTGTAGAAATTAAATCTTCAACAACAACAACTCTTTGACCCGATTCAACTTTTCCTTCAATTAGGTTTCCTAAACCATGTCCTTTCGCTGATGAACGTACATATGCGAATGGAACGCCCAATTCTTCAGCAACTAAAGCTCCTTGCGCTATTGCTCCTGTTGCTACTCCTACGATTACATCTGGTGTACCAAATTTTTCTACAATAGCTTTTGCTAATTCCTGACGAATGAATGTTCTGATTTTAGGAAATGAAAGTGTGATTCTGTTATCACAATAAATAGGCGATTTCCAACCAGATGCCCAAGTGAATGGCTGTTTTGGCTGTAATTTTATTGCTTTTGCTTGTAGCAAATATTCTGCTACTTTTGCTGCTGTTTCAAGATTCAAAATCATGCTGCAAATGTATAAAGTTTTTATTTACGACAAGCCTGTTTTAATTCACAAAAACGAGCAAAAAAACACAAGTTATGAACAGTTGGAGAGCGCTCAGGATGTTCCAAAAATCATAAGTCTTTTGGAAAGTGATGATGTAGAGGGAGTTGAGGTGATTACTAATAATCCATTCAAAGAATGGGAGAGTTTTAAGTCTTATTTTAAGTTTATTGTGGCAGCTGGAGGGACTGTTTTTAATTCAAAAAATGAGTTGTTATTTATTTACAGATTAGGGAAGTGGGATTTGCCTAAAGGGAAATTAGAAAAAGGGGAAGATATTCCAACTTGCGCTATAAGAGAGGTGGAGGAAGAGTGTAATGTTTTTGGATTACAAATTGAAAAGGAGTTACCAAGTTCATATCATTGTTATAAAACAAGAAAAGGGAAGTGGGCTTTAAAAAGAACTTATTGGTATAAAATGGATACCAATTACGATGGTGATTTAGTACCTCAAACTGAAGAGGGGATTGAGGCTGTAGAATGGATTGGTGTTTCTGGTTTGGAAAAAGTGAAAAGTAATACCTATAACTCTATTATGAATGTTGTAAATTCAATTGGAGAGTTTGAGTAATCGCCAGTATTACATATTATATATTGTTGCTTTATTAATCGTAATTGGATACTTAAGTGTAGCGTTATTTATTTATCCGTTTGCAGATGACTTTACTTATGCCCTAAAAGGTCAACAAGATGATTTTATTGGGACTGTATTAAATGAAAGACAAATTTGGAATGGACGATACTTGAGTAACTTCCTCATGATTGGTCATCCATTAAATTGGGGAGGTTTGGTTTCTTACAGAATAATGGCTGCTTCGTTAATTGTGTTTTCAATTGTTGGTTTGTATTGTGGATGCCGGATCTTAAACATCAAAAGAGCAGGTCTTTTAGCATTATTAGTTTTCGTTGTTTTGGTAAGTTCTTTACCTAATACTTCAGAAGCCTTTTACTGGTTTTGTGGAGCATGGACATATATTCCAGCTGCAATTTTGTTGTTTTTAGAGTTTTCAATTCTATTTAAAAGTAAAGCGGAAGTCAGACTTTTGGTGCTTATTCCTATTGTTTTAATTGGAAGTGGATTCAATGAGTTGTTCAGTTTGGTAAGTGTCCTTTTAATTTTGTTGAAATTCACTGATGTTAAAAATTTCAGAGTTGCAGCTTTGTTTGTTCTTCAAATCTTTCTTTTTTATTACGTTTTTACTGCGCCAGGTAATGAATACAGAGCTTCATTGTTTAAAGGGAATCATGATTTTTTCAATACGCTGAAATTAACGGGAATTTATACTATAAGATTTATTGGTGAATGGCTGCTTAACCCATTGATTTATTTAGTTTTTGTTGTAATAATAAAGACAGATTTTAAATCCTTCAACATTTCGGTTTTAAGGAAACCAATTCATGTTTTACTCATTTTAATACTCCCAACTATAATCGCTTGTGCTGGACCAATTTGGAGTACTGGTATTTTAGGGCAACATCGAACTCCTAACATGGCGTGTTTCTTATTTTTTGCCTTTTTGTTTTTGGCTATTCTTTCCAACAAAGAGAAGTTTAAGTTTATTGAAAAATGGGAATTTAAATGGGGTTTTGCTTTTATGATTTTGGTAATGTTGTTTTGGAAGAATAATTTTTTCCTTTTAGAAGATTTAATATCAGGAGAATTATCTAGATTCGGAAAGAAGCTAGAAGAGAGAGTTGATATTTTAGAAAATTGTAACGAAGAATTTTGCAATGTGCCAGCTCTTATCGATCAGCCCCATACTTTTCAGGTTTATAGATTAGATAATAATCCGGAACACTGGAAAAATAAAAGTTACCAGCTGTATTATAAGTCGGGTAAGGTTATTCCTATTTTACATCGATAACGTCTGACGCTTTTCTAGATTGGAATCCATTAATTGATTGGCCAATAAAACCTTTAGGGTAACTTTCATCATGATCAAAGCCTAACTCTATATCGCCCCTGTCATGTGGTTGATAATTAGTTTTAAAAATATAGTCCCATATCGAAAGAGTTAAGCCGAAATTCATTCCGTGAGGATGTGATTCAGGTAATTCTTTTGCATGATGCCACAAGTGCATTTGAGGAGAGTTGAAAATGAATTTTAAAGGACCTAAAGGTATGTTTGAATTCGTGTGGTTGTAATGACCCCAAACTATTGTGAAAATGTGTAAATAGAAAAAGTCGTCAACTCCAAATCCTATAAATACAAGAGGGATAAAAGTGATGCTTTTATATATTATCGATTCCATCCAGTGAAATCTTAAATGAGCAGCAAATCCCATTTCTTTTACTGAATGATGTACTTTGTGAAATTGCCATAAAAATGGCACTTTGTGTAGTAATCTGTGAATATTCCAATGTGTAAAATCCTGAACAACAAACATGATTAAGAATTGCCAAATAGGATTTAAGTTTTGAATGTTGATCGCTACAGTGTTTTTAATGTCAAAAAAAAGGAGAACGTTATCGATCAATTCATTTACAATGTTCTGAAGACCCGCGAGTAAGATTATATAAAATATGAAGAAGTTGAAATACATGTAAAATACATCCAACCAAAAATCTTTTCGGAAAACGGATTGACCTTTCCTCCATGGAATGAATACTTCTAAAATGAAAAATATTGCCGAAATAATTCCTAGAAACCAAAAGTAGTTCCCGTAAAGAGAACCAGACTCCACAGTAATTTGTCCCCAAAGCCAATTTGCGTATCCAACACTTGAATCGAAGAATGTTTTAAAAATATTCATAAATCAAATTTAGATGACTTGGAATTGTAAAGGTGTGAGGTAAGTTACAAATTCGCGTTTTTAAACCAAAACCAAGAATTAATTTGTCCCGAGTAATGATTTCTGTAATGGGCTGTGAAAAATAAGCCATGAACATGCACTTCAAACTGAAAAATGTAAAAACGAAAAACGGGTCTCGGAGGACCCGTTTTCATTTGGTTTTACACAAAACCAAAAGGAAAAGAAACAAAATGTAAAAGTAACCAACGCGAAGATACTATAAAAAACAATGTAGATTTATTTTAAATTAATAAAAGTTTAACATTCAGTTGATTGCGGTGATTTTTATTTGGGAAGTTTAGCCTCTGGAACCCTTGTTGAATAAGGGAAAACAATCTTATTGAGAGAATGTTAAATTTTTTCGTCAATAATACCCTTTGAAAAGCTTTGATAAATCAAATTTAGATGTATCTTTGCACGAAATTTTGACGCACGAAATGAAGTTTGACGTGAAGAGAATATCAAAGATCGTAGCAGTTTTAACATTCGGACTGCTTTTATTAGTTCCAAATACATTATCAGCTACTGTAGTTGAAGGAGAGGTTAATAACTCAAAGGAGTTGCAATCATTTATAATGCACCACGTTAAAGATGCGCATTCATGGCATATCTGGGGGGAAGATAAAACTAGATTGAACGAAGATGGAACTGTTGAGGTTGTTTCGTCAACTTCTATTCATGTTGGATTACCAATTATTTTAATTGACAACGGTTTAGTTACAGGGAACTCTGATGATTTTTCAGAAATTAGATGGTCTGCTTGGGCTAAGAAAAATGATAGTACAGGTGTTGTTTTGGTCGATTCTTTAGGAAAGCCTTTAGAAACAGATACAAACTACTACGCTGTAGGAACTGTTGGTGGTAATAAATACATCATGTTCCATGAGAAGATTTATCACTTCGAAGATGGATTAAAACTTGACAATCATGGCCACCCTTTAAATTCTAGACCACTAGACTTTTCATTGACTCAAAATGTAGCTTCAATGTTGCTTGCTGTAGTGATCCTATTTTTATTGTTCCTTCCTGTTGCTAAGAAATATAAAAAACAAGGGGTTGAATCAGCTCCTTCTGGTCGTCAAAATTTCTTAGAGATTTTCGTTCTATTTGTTAGAGATGAGATAGCGAGACCTAATATTGGAGAAAAGAAATATGCTCGATACATGCCATATTTATTGACTATATTCTTTTTTATTTGGATTAATAACTTAATAGGATTAGTTCCTTTCTTCCCAGGAGCATCAAACGTTTCTGGTAATATTGCGTTTACAGCAGTATTAGCATTGTTAACTTACTTGATTACTCAATTCTCTGGTAACAAAGATTACTGGAAGCACATATTACTTCCTCCAGTTCCAAAGGCATTATATCCGATTATGATTCCTGTTGAGATTATTGGAACACTAACAAAGCCTTTTGCATTAACAATTCGTTTATTTGCGAACATTACTGCGGGGCATATTGTTGTATTGGCATTTATGGGAATTATATTCTCAGCAAAAAACATTGGTTGGGCTGGTTTGTCAGTTCCAATGGGGCTTTTTATTAGCGTGTTAGAATTGTTAGTAGCATTCTTACAAGCATTTATTTTTACGATGTTGTCTGCTTTATTCATTGGTACAGCCGTTGAAGAGCATGCGCATCATTAATTTGTAACTTTTAAATTTATATAGTTATGGCAATTCCTGCTGCAATTGGTGCTGGGTTAGCTGTTATCGGTGCTGGAATGGGTATCGGTAAGATTGGTGGATCTGCGATGGAGTCTATCGCAAGACAACCAGAAGCTGCTGGTAAAATTCAAACTGCAATGATTATTGCTGCCGCTCTTATCGAGGGTGTTGCATTATTCGGTGTAGTAGTTTCTATGGGATAATTCTCAGAGAAAGAAGAAATCAAAAGAAGTAGGTAGCGATTGGCTACCACTTCTTTTAAAAATTAAAAAGTAAACAACGATTCAATTTTTATAAAAAATGGATTTAATTATACCTAGTGAAGGATTACTGTTTTGGACGTCATTAGTATTCCTTATTCTTTTAGTTTTATTAAGAAAATTCGCTTGGAAACCAATTTTAGGAGCGGTTCAAACAAGAGAGGAAAACATTGCTAATGCTTTAAATGCTGCAAAAGAAGCTGAAGAAAAAATGTCAGCTTTAACTGCTCAAAACGAGGAGTTATTAAAGCAAGCTAGAGAAGAAAGAGATGTTATCTTAAGAGAGGCAAAAGAAGCTAAGGAGTCTATTGTTGCTGAAGCTAAAGGTGTTGCTCAGAAAGAGGCTGACAGAATTTTAGTGGCTGCTAATGAGCAAATAGCTAACGAAAGAATGAAGGCTGTTACTGAGTTGAAAAATCAAGTAGGTAAGTTATCATTGGAAATTGCTGAGAAGATTTTAAAGTCTGAGTTAGACGATAAGTCTAAGCAAGAAGCTTTAGTAAGTAATTTAGTTGACGACGTAAACTTAAATTAAGATGGCATACGGAAGAGCCGCTATACGTTACGCAAAATCTTTAATCGAACTTTCGGTTGAGCAAAATGCTTTAGATGCTGTTAAAGCTGATATGGATTTAATCCATGGGGCTTGTTCAGAATCAAAAGATTTAGTGCTTTTGTTAGAAAGTCCAGTGATTAAGAAAGACAAGAAGTTGTCTGTTTTAAATGCTGTATTCGGAGGTCAGATTTCAGATTTAACTAACGCATTTATTAAAATATTAACAGAAAAAGGTAGAGAATCATTACTAGATGATATTTCTGCTGCTTTCGAAGATCAATACCTAGCTCATAAAAATATCTTAAGAACTATTATCAAGTCTGTTGATGGAGTTAATGATGCTTTTAAAGCTAAAGTTTCGGAGATGGTTAAAGCAGCTTATCAAAAAGAGGCTTTAATAGTTGAAGAGGTTGATAAAGATCTAATTGGAGGTTTTGTTTTAACTGTAGGAGATAAACAAGTTGATGCTTCAATTAGTAGCAAGTTAGCTGAATTAGAAAAACAATTCAGCACCAATACATACGTAAAAGAATATTAATTTTTAGAATAGCTTAAAACTAATAATAATGGCAGAAGTAAAACCAGCAGAGGTTTCAGCGATTTTAAGAGAGCAATTAGCAGGATTAAAAACTGAGGCAGAGTTACAAGAGGTTGGTACCGTTCTTCAAATTGGAGATGGTATTGCTCGTGTTTACGGTTTATCAAACGTTCAATACGGAGAGTTAGTTGAATTCGAAAACGGATTACAATCTATGGCTCTTAACCTTGAGGAAGACAATGTAGGTCTTGTACTTTTAGGTGATGGTAAAGGAATTAAAGAAGGAGCAACAGTTAAAAGAACTGGGAAAATTGCTTCTGTAAAAATCGGTGAAGAAATCGTTGGACGTGTTGTTAACACGTTAGGTGAACCAATCGATGGTAAAGGACCAATCGGTGGTGAACTTTTCGAAATGCCTATCGAAAGAAAAGCTCCGGGAGTTATCTACCGTCAGCCTGTTGATGAGCCAATGCAAACTGGTATAAAAGCAGTTGACTCGATGATTCCAATCGGAAGAGGACAAAGAGAGCTTATCATTGGTGACCGTCAGACCGGAAAGACTACTGTTGCTATCGATACTATTATTAACCAAAAAGAATTTTACGACGCTGGTGAGCCTGTTTACTGTATTTATGTTGCAGTTGGACAAAAAGGTTCTACAGTTGCTGGTATCGTTTCTACTTTAGAGAAAGCTGGTGCAATGGCTTATACGACTGTTGTTGCTGCTAACGCTTCTGATCCTGCTCCAATGCAGTTCTTTGCTCCATTTACTGGTGCAGCGATTGGTGAGTATTTCAGAGATACTGGACGTCCTGCGTTAATCGTATTTGATGATTTATCTAAGCAAGCGGTTGCTTACCGTGAGGTATCGTTATTATTAAGAAGACCTCCAGGTCGTGAAGCTTACCCTGGTGATGTATTCTACTTACACTCAAGATTATTAGAGAGAGCTGCAAAATTAAACTCGTCTGACGAGATTGCTGCTCAAATGAACGACTTACCTGAGTCTTTAAAAGGTAAAGTAAAAGG
The DNA here is from genome assembly GCA_964230605.1 of Flavobacteriaceae bacterium. GTDB lineage: Bacteria > Bacteroidota > Bacteroidia > Flavobacteriales_C. The sequence goes on along the minus strand of CAXRIN010000027.1, from coordinate 7,311 downwards.
AGGAGGTTCTTTAACTGCACTTCCAATTATCGAGACTCAAGCAGGTGACGTTTCTGCATATATTCCAACTAACGTAATTTCGATTACTGATGGACAGATTTTCTTAGAGTCTGACTTATTCTTATCAGGTGTTCGTCCTGCAATTAACGTAGGTATTTCGGTATCTCGTGTTGGAGGTTCTGCTCAGATCAAGTCGATGAAAAAGATTTCTGGTACTTTAAAGCTTGACCAAGCACAGTACAGAGAGCTTGAAGCTTTCGCTAAGTTTGGATCAGACTTAGATGCTGCTACTAAAGCGGTTATCGACAAAGGTGCTAGAAACGTAGAGATCTTGAAGCAAGCTCAAAATAACCCTTTTACAGTTGAAGAGCAATGTGCTATTATTTTCGCAGGAACAAACGGATTAATTATGGATGTTCCAGTTGAAAAAGTAAAAGAGTTTGAGTCTGATTACTTATCAGTATTGAAAGCTAGTCATGCTGATACTTTAGCTGCCTTAAAAGCAGGTAAATTAACTGATGAAGTTGTTGAGACTTTAACTAAGGTTACAAAAGAAGTAGCTTCTAAGTTCGCTTCTTAATTGAATTGATTAGATGAAGTGGTCACGACGACCACTTCCTTTTATAAAATTTGAATTAGCTAAATGGCAAATTTAAAGGAAACCAGAAACAGGATTACATCGATAAAATCTACGATGCAAATCACCAGTGCTATGAAAATGGTATCTGCAGCTAAATTAAAAAGAGCGCAAGATGCTATTACTCAAATGAGACCATACGCTGAGAAATTGCAAGAGATTTTGGTGAACTTAACTGCAGGTTCGGAAGATGATGGAGAAGGAGTTTACTCGACTGTAAGACCTGAAGAAAAGGTATTAGTTGTTGCTGTTACTTCAAACCGTGGTTTGTGTGGAGGTTTTAATGCTAGCATTACAAAAAAGTGTTTAACGCTTGCAAACGGAGAGTATTCTTCAAAGAATTTATCTTTCTTATGTATTGGTAAGAAAGGAGGTGAGTTTTTAAAGAATAGAGGTTTGAACGTTGTTAAAACTGAAATGGAATTATTTAATGATTTAACTTTCGATAACGTTGCTCCAATCGCTGAAGAGGTAATGGCTGAATTCGTTGCAGGTAGTTACGATAAGGTTGTGTTAGTGTACAATCAATTCAGAAATGCTGCTGTTCAAGAAGTTCAAAATGAACAATTTTTACCAGTAGTTGCAGAAGAAAGTGAAGAAGTTGCTAGTTCTACGGATTACATTTACGAGCCAAACAAGGAAGATATCGTTACTGAATTGATTCCTAAGTCACTAAAAACTCAGTTTTACAAAGCTATTCTGGACTCTGTTGCTGGTGAACATGGTGCTCGTATGACAGCAATGCATAAGGCAACTGATAACGCGAAAGATCTAGCAGATAGATTAACGCTTGAGTACAACAAAGCTCGTCAGGCTGCTATTACAACTGAAATTTTAGAAATCGTTGGAGGTGCAGAAGCATTGAAAGGATAAAAATAGTTTCATAAAACACAAAGGCCAACTCATTTGAGTTGGCCTTTGTGTTTTATGAAAGAATTGTATAAAGAGGAATACAGAAATCAGAATGTCGAGTATAGAAAAGTGGAGTTTAAAGAATAGTTAAAAACTATGTTTCATTCTGATTTGAATATATCCTCAAATACATATCTTAACCTTCCACCTTCCACCTTCCACCTTCCACCTTCCACCTTCCACCTTCCACCTTCCACCTTCATAAAAAAAACACTATCTTAATCTGAGGTACAATTTTTGCTGTGGCAAATATGTTGAACAGGCTATTATCATATCATTGGAGATTTATTTTAATTGGCATTGGACTAATTGTTTTTTCTTCTTTTTTTAAACTGTTTTATCAAAATGAAAACTGGTCTGTTGAGCATCAAATAAATCATTTTGAGGAAGAAATTAATAATGTTGATAATCTTCTTTTGAGTGAAATAGAACATTATTATTCAATAGTTGATTCTGGTGGTTTAGAGTCCCTTTTGAAAAAAGGAGTCGACTATCACAAACATTTAGAGGAGGAAGGAATAGGAGTTTATATATACTCAGGTGAGAATTTGAAATTTTGGAGTACTAGTAAATTAGTTATTCCAGATTTTAATATTGAAGAAGGATTAGTCCAGACTGATAATGGCTTTTACTTAAGAAGATTTAAGGTCTGTAATGATTTTGTTTTCATAGCACAATTTTTTGTAAAAAGGTCTTTTGGTTTCGAGAATAGTTATGTAAAAAGTTCTTTCGATGCAAAACTTTATTTAAATGAGGGTTGGGATATCAGTTTAACTGAATTACCATCTTCTAAGAATGTTGTTTTAAAATCTTTGAATCAACCGTTCTATTTGCTAACTAATGTAAATTTCAAACAGCCTCATCACTACTATTTAATTGTTTTTGAAATATTAGGTTTACTCTTTTGTTTTTTAGGAACACTACTTTTATCTAAACAATTAAGTTTAAAAAGAAAATTAGTTTTAGTTCCAGTTTTGTTATTTGGCCTAAGATTACTTCTGTGGTATTATAAATGGCCAGTCAATTTACATGCATTAGAGATATTTGACTCTAGATTACTTGCTTTTTCTGAATTTATTCCGTCTCTAGGAGATTTATTACTTCACAGTGTTTTTGGATTGGTTTTTATTTTTATCTTTTTAAAAGACTCGAATTTCTACCATAGTTCATTTAATGATTTTAGAATTGTTGTTTTTGTATTTGCAATTACGATTATATTTTTAATTACTTGGACAATCGTCGAGACAGTTGAAGGAGTTGTTTTATTTTCTGAAATTCCTTTAGATCTTACTCATATACTTTCAATCGATTATACATCAGTTGTAGCACTTTTCTGTATAGCTTGCATTTTAGCTAGTTACATTGTTGTTATATGGAAAGTTGTTGGCTTTTTTAAACAGCTTGGTTTTCTGTTGAATAAATTATTGAAATGGTTTTTAGGGTGTGTTGTATTGATTTTTATAGTTGCAGAACTTTGGGGTGGAGCCGATAGCTATGAGATTTTATGGTCTGTTCCTGTCTTTTCATTATTAGCATATACCTATTTTGAAAATGATAAAACGATTCCGTTTTCAATATCAATTAGTATACTATTTCTCTTTTCACTAATGATAACCCAGTCTTTACGAGATTACAGTGAAGAGAAAACTATTGAAGAGAAAAAAATACTTTTGAATAAGCTAGGTAAAGAAAAAGACTTGGTTGCTGAGTATTTGTATGGTGATGTTTATCAAAAAATATTAAAGGATAAAAAAGCCTTAAATATATTGGAGGATTATTCACTAAGTGAACAGGATATTTTTAAATACTACAGGACTGAGTTTTTCAAAGGCTTTTGGGATAAGTTTGATCTTCAGGTTAATCCGTGTTTTGAGGGAGACAGCATCTTTTTATTAAATAAAGAAAAATCTGTTTCTTGTAGGTCGTTTTTTGAGGGTATTATCAAATTAAATGGTAGTGAAGTTGCGGATAATTTATTTCACATTGAAAATCTTAATGGAAGAATTAGTTACATAGGAGTTGTTGAATTTGAAGAGGGGAAAAGAGTTTATTTAGAGCTGGACTCAAAGTTTAAACCAGATGGTGTTGGGTTTCCAACTCTCTTACTAGATGAACAGGTTGAACGGAAATCGTTAAATCCGGAATATGGGTTTGCCCATTTTAAAACTGGGGAATTAGTAAAACAGAAAGGAGGGGTTCTGTATAGTACTGATTTATCTTATTATGGATATGATCTTGAGGATGAGTGGGGTTATTTTGAAAAAGATGAAATAGGGCATCTGGTTAAAAGGAATGGAGATGATGTTTATTTCTTAAGTGAGAAAATAACTAGTACTTGGGATCAAATGGCCTTTTATTCTTACTTGTTTGCGTTCTTTTCAATTTTAACAATACCTGGAGTTTTCTTGTATAGACTCGCATATGGATTAAGAAATGAAAGTTCAAGTTTTAAAACAAGGTTTCAATCGATTATAATTTTCATTCTATTTTTCAGTACCGTTTTTATTGGGGTCGGTAGTGTGTATTATTTGAAAAACCAATACAATCAAAAAAACTTCGATGCGATATCAGAAAAAATTAAGTCGGTTCAAATTGAAGTTGAACATAAATTTGGGGAATTTGAATCAATAGAAAAGGCTGATCCTTTATATGTTCAGCAAATTCTTCAGAAGTTTTCAAGGGTTTTCTTTACTGATATCAATTTATATGATCCAAATGGTGCTTTAGTTTCTTCTTCCCAAAGTGAAGTGTTCAAAAAAGGTTTGGTGGGTAACCAAATGGATCCTTTATCGATGTATCAAATGCTTTTTAATGCTAAATCTCAATTTGTACAAATAGAAGAAATCGAAGGAATGCAGTTTTTGTCAGCCTATGTTCCGTTTTATAACGATCGAGGGAATTTGTTAGCTTACTTGAATCTTCCATATTTCGCCAGATCAAATGACCTTAAAAATGAAATTTCTAATTTCATTGTTGCTCTGTTGAATATTTATGCCTTGTTAATGGTTATAGCATTAGTTATAGCATTGATACTTACGAACAGAATTACTGAGCCTTTGAAACTCATTCAAGAAAAAATGTCTCATATACAATTGGGTTCGTCAAACGAGTTTATTAATTATCAGGGAAAGGATGAAATTGGTAAGCTTGTTAATGAGTATAACAAGATGATTGCCGAATTGACTGAAAGCGCAAAAAGATTAGCTGAAACAGAAAGAGAGGATGCTTGGAGAGAAATGGCGAAACAAGTTGCTCATGAGATTAAAAACCCATTAACTCCAATGAAGTTAAGTATTCAACATCTTCAAATGCGATGGGATTCGTTTGACGAAATTGAAAAAAGTGAACGCTTTGAATCTTTTGCAAAAAACTTGATACAGCAAATTGATACCCTTTCTGCCATTGCTACAGAATTTTCATCGTTCGCAAAATTACCAGAGACTTCGTTTAATGAAATTGATATTTCTGAAATCATAAGAAGTTCTGTTGATATTTACAATGGGACAGATGATGTAAAAGTTACATTTAATTTCAGTGAGCCTTTAATTGTTCATGGTGATAAAGATCAAATGTTGAGAGTTTTCAATAATCTTATTAAAAACGCAATTCAAGCAATGCCTCAAGGTAGGCTTGGGCGAGTAAGAGTTTATGTGGAAAAAGTAGAAGGGAAGAAAGTAGTTGTAGTTGAGGATAATGGTAAAGGTATTTCTAAAGAAAATGAGTCCAGAATTTTTGTTCCTAATTTCACAACAAAAAACTCGGGTATGGGGCTAGGTTTAGCTATGGTTCAAAAGATTATTGAGAATATGTCTGGTGAAATTTATTTTGAGTCTATTGAGGGAGAAGGGACGAAATTTATAATAAAACTTCCATTTGAAAAGAGTTTGTCGTAGCTTGGTGTGACAAGCTAAAAAGCCGTCTTTATTATTCTTTATTTTATCCTTTAAAAAGTAAGTTTAGGTCGAATTTTATGTAACGATGTTAATCTGGTGTCGTTCTAATCTTTAGTTAAGTTTTAGAAGAGTAATAGGATTGATGGAATTAACTGAAAATTCAAGCAAAATTTTATTTCACTTAAACGATCCTGTCGTTTCATTTGATATTAATGGCATGGTCATTTACACAAATGAAATAGCTCGTAATATAAGTCAGTTAACCGAAATCAATATTAACGATGAGCTATCTGTCACACTATTTGATTTTCTCGATGTTAAAGGAAGAGAGATAAAGGATTCAGCAGTTGTTAGAAAAGTAGAAATTTTAGATTCAGATTTTAAGGATGAATTTTACGAAATGAATCTTCGGTATGATTTTGAAGATCAAATTTTTGTGTGTTTTTTTAGGAATATAACAGAGAAAATTCAACTTGAAAATCAAATTAAGTTAAATCAAATTCTAATCAATGAACAAATAGAGGAGTTAACCTCTAACAATGATGTGCTCAGGAAGAAAAACGAAATAATAAATATTGCACAGGAGGATATTAGGTCTAGTTTAAGGTACGGCAAAGCAATTCAAGACAAAATCAACGCTAATCAAGATCAGTTATCAAAGTTATTCCCAAAAAGTTACAGCTTTTACAAGCCTCAAAATTATATTGGTGGTGATTTGATTTGGGCCAGAGATTCAAAATTCGGAAAGATTATCGCAGTAGTTGATTGTATGGGGCATGGTGTTCCTGGAGCAATGTTAGCAATGTCTGTTTTTCATGTGTTAAACACTACACTTTCTGAAGGTAAATTTGAATCTGTTACAGAGTTTTTATGTAATGTGACAAACTCTTACTTCAATAGTTTTTTTGATAGAAATAAAGAGGATGATTTTGGCGATACGTTTGATATTGCTATTTGTGTTGTTGACCAAAAGTCGAATATTATTAGATATCGCGGAATTAAAAGACCAATGATTATAGATAGGGAAGGTGATTTGTATGAGTTTAAAGGAGATAGAGTCTCTGTTTCAGATGCATTTGCTTCTCAAAAAATAAAGAAAGAGCCATGGGACAAAGTATGGCCATACAAAGAAGGTGATAAGCTTTACATGTTTACAGATGGGTTTACCGATCAATTTGGAGGGATTAAAAACAAGAAATATAAATATGTTAACCTAAAGAAGTTTATCAAGAATATTTCTAATGAGGATATTTCTAAATCTAATCGCCTCTTTGATCAAGAGCTTTGGGATTGGCAAAACACTTATAAAGAATCTTTTGAGCAAACTGATGATATTACAGTTTTAGGGGTTGAGCTGTAATTTTTGTTTTTAAGTACTTAAAACAGTTACTTTCTTTTAATAAATTCTCATTTTGTAACCCTTATTCAAAATCTCCCGTTACTTAACTAGGTAAACATTTAAAATTGGGGAGTATGAAGTGGGTGATTTTTTCAAACAAGTTCGTTTTATTCACGTTGTTCGTTGGCGTTATGTTCGCTAGCTTATTAGGTTAAACAATTAATAATAAACGTGAATAAAAAAGGCTGACATTGTTCAGCCTTTTTTATTGTTGTCTATTGTGACAAAGTGCCGACTGGGTGAAAGAGTTCTATATCGGGGGTTAGTTTGATTTTTATTGCTTTTTCATTTAAGCCGACACTTCTCAATTTTTTTTGTTAATTCCGTCACTAATAACCTGAGCTCGATTCTAAAAAATAGTTAATTGGCATGTCTTAATTTCTTGAAATTTAATCTTCGGTTTTTTAGGGAAGAAAGAATATGCAATTAAAGCTGCAATAGTATTTACAATAAATCCCTTAAAAGATCTA
>CAXRIN010000026.1:0-32678 GCA_964230605.1 Flavobacteriaceae bacterium | reverse complement strand
GATAAAAGGTAAATATCTACAAGCGTATTTAGACGAGTTTTGCTATAAACTTAACAGAAGGTATTTCGGAGAACGATTATTTGATAGACTTGTATTAGCTGTAGCTAAAATTTATAGGTAAGATTGTGGGGAATCAGATTTAATTAATGTGATTTAGATTACTTCAAATAAATCTTCTTGTTTCCTTCTGACTTTAACCGCGTTTGCGTTAGCGTCTGATTCGGATCTGTAGCCTATTGGTATAACGACTGAGGCGTTTAATCCTTTGTCTTTTAAGCCTAAAATTTCATTATATTTTTCTGGTTCAAAACCTTCCATTGGACAAGAATCAATTTTTAATTCTCCGCAAGCGGCAAGGATGTTTCCTAATGCTATGTATGTTTGTTTGCTTGTCCAAACTTGTTGTAGTTCTTGAGGTGTTTCGCTCATTTTTCCTTTTACAAAATCGCCAAAACCAGATAGAGCACTTTTATCTACTTGTCGAACTTCTGCCATACGATCAACAAATGAGTCTATATGTTCAGGTTTTACAGCAGAATAATTTGCTAGTACAATCAATGCTGAAGCGTCAACTACCTGCTTTTGTCCCCATGATGCTTCAACTAACTTTTCTCTTATTGCTTTGTCTTTTATGATAATAGCCTTGTACAATTGTAGACCATAAGAGGAGGCAGATAATTGAATTGCTTCTTTTATTTTTTCTAAATCTTCATCAGATATGCATTTTGTATTATCAAATTGTTTTGTTGCATATCGCCATTTTAAACTTTCTATTAGCTTCATATTAATATAATTTAAGTGGAACTTCCATTAATAAAACTTTTGATTCTTCGTGACTTTTGAATGATATAGTATCTATTCCTTTGATGCCCATTCCGTCTCTATATTCTAATAATTCTTGTTCTGTTTCTATTTTTCCTGAAATCACGAATACATATAGACCATTTGATTTGTCTTTTAATTCATAACTGTATGATTCATTTTTCTTCAAATCACCAATATGAAACCATGCGTTTTGATGAATCCAAACTCCTTCGTCTTTTTCATCAGGAGAAAGAATTTGATAAAAATCATTTTCTTTTTTTAGTGATTCAAGGGAGAGTTGCTGATATCTAGGTTCGACACTCGTTTTGTTAGGTATTACCCAGATTTGAAGAAATTTCACAGGTTTATCATTATTGCTGTTAAATTCAGAATGAGTGATTCCTTTACCCGCACTCATCACTTGAATATCACCTTCTTTTATGATTCCTTTGTTTCCCATGGAGTCTTTATGTTCCAAGTCGCCTTCTAAAGGGATAGATATAATTTCCATATCTCTGTGAGGGTGTGTGCCGAATCCCATGCCAGGAGCAACATAATCGTCATTTATAACCCTTAGAGCTCCAAAGTTGATTCTATCTTCATTTTGGTAGCTTCCAAAACTGAATGTATGTTTTGAATCTAACCATCCTAAATTAGATTTGCCGCGTGTTTCTGATTTATGAACTAATTTTTCCATGCCATAAATTTAAATGTGATCTCTAACAAAATTTGTTTCCACAAATAAATAAAAATGATTAGCGGTCTGTTAATTGTTATCTAGCTAGTTTAAATTTGGGGAAACCAGAAAAATGGGGGTAGAAAGAAAATGTTCGAAATGTGGTGCGTGGAATAAGCTGGATGTTTGTTCTGGATGTGGTAACGAGTTAAACCCTAAGAGAATTAGGATTCAAAAAATCAGAGAAGCCCAAGAAAAAAAATCACAGGAAGAACCTTCAAGGTTGGAAAAGGTTTTAGAAAATTGGAAGCGAACAAATAATCCGTTTTTAAAATTGGCATATTGGATAGGGTATTCAGTTTGGGTGGTTTATATGGCAATTTTATCTTTTATTGCATTTATTATAGCATGGGGTCCGGGTTAATGTTTTTGCGACATTACATATTCTGGTTATTTGGGTTTGTTTATTTGTGGACACTTTATTTAAAGTTTTTTGATCCTTCAGATTCATTATTGAATCATTATTTGGCCGATTTGGTTTGTATTCCCCTTGTTCTTTATTTAACAGTTTTGATATTGCGCCTTTTAAAACGGGATGCAACTTTTGAGCTTTCTAAATTGATGGTGCTTTTTGCTGTAATTTATTTCTCCTTTTTGTTTGAGTTAGCTCTACCTTTTATTAGTAATAAATACACTTCTGATTTGTTTGATGTTTTGTGTTATTTTATTGGAGGGGGAATTTATGTTTTGATTTTGAGTTTTAAAGAAAAAGGCGCTGGGGTAGCGCCTTTATAGATAAAGTTAATAGGGGATAAAATTAACTTTTAGTTGCTTCTGCTTCTCTGTTTTGATCTGATAAAGTCCAATAATCTGTAGTTGTTGTTTGAAGCCAAATAGACCCAGATTTCCTGAATACTTGAATATTTAAACCAAGATCAGCAAAATCGTTTTCCAATGTGCTTACTTTCTTGTGGCCATCAACACTAATTGCAAAATCGTGATCAACATTACAAACTTCCTTAAGGGGTTGGTTTAGATCTTTTAATAATTCATTTGCCATGTTGCCTGTACCTGTTTCGTGCTCTTTATTGAAAAATTCGATTTTTAGGTTAGGAAAAAGTTCTGAAAAATTTTCTTTAAATTCAGCTAAAGTCTCCGTTGGAGTAATCTTAATTGTTTTCATGATTGAATGTTGTTGCTTCCTCAAATTTCGTAAATCATAAAGCTATTATCGATGATATATATCAGTTGGGAACTTGATTTATTTTATTGGTGAATTAATCTATTTCCAATACATTTGACTAAAATGTGAAATCATGAAAATTCTTATTCCAACCGACTTTTCTAAAAATGCTTTTAATGCGGCAAGATTCGGTGCGAATTTAGCTATGCATGTTGGTGGAGAAGTAACTCTTTTAAATGCGTATCAGCTAAAATATACTAATGCCAGTTTATTTGTTGATTTTGATGACTCAGCTAAAGCATATTCTTTAGAAGAGTTAGAAGAGGATAAGGAGAATCTTCAAAAAGAGTTTCCTCATTTGTCAATTTCTTCCAAATTAGATTTAGGTAGTTTGGATAATGTTATTGAATCAATCAAAGATGACTATGATTTGGTTGTTATGGGAACTAAAGGTCGTTCGGGTATTGAGGCGGTTTTAATTGGTAGTGAAACAGCAAAAGTTATTGGGAATACAAGTATTCCTGTGTTGGCCGTGCCTTCTGAATCGGAGTTTAAGGTGATGGATAAGTTGTTTTTCGCACTCGACTTAACTGGTACTTTAAGAAGGGAGGAAGTTGCTGTTATTGAAAAGTTATCTAACACTGATATTGATGTTCATTTGTTCCATAATTATCATGATGCATTGGAAATATCAGTTCAAGAGGAGAAAGAATTAGTTTCAAAATTTCAAGATTATTTCCCAGGTCAAGTAATTGCGCTAGATATGAAGTTTAATACTGATTCACTTGAGGCAATTGAGGAATCAATAGATAATTTTAAGCCTGACTTAGTTGTTGCTAAAGCAAAACATAGAAACTTTTTGCAAGCATTGTTCCATAGAAGTATAACCGAACGTTTAAGTTATCATACGAAACAACCGTTACTCGTTTTAAAAGGTTAGAATAATTTAAATTCAGTTTTATTAAATAAACTTTTAATCAAGTTTGAATAACTCCAGGATTGAAAGGCTTTTCAATAGGAGCGTGGTTGGCCGCTTCTATTCCCATGCTAATTACTTTACGTGTTTCAGCAGGGTCGATAATAGCATCTACCCATAATCTTGCGGCGGCGTATTCGGGAGTTGTTTGCTCATCGTATTTGGCTGTAATTTCAGCAAGCATTCTTTCTTGATCTTCTTTTGATACTTCTTGACCTTTTGCTTTTTTAGCACTCATTTCAATTTGAAGTAACACCTTTGCAGCTTGCGCACCTCCCATTACAGCAATTTTAGCAGAAGGCCATGCAACAATTAGTCTTGGGTCGAATGCTTTTCCGCACATTGCGTAATTCCCTGCTCCGTATGAGTTTCCAATAACAATACTGAATTTAGGTACAGCGCTATTACTCATGGCGTTAACCATTTTTGCGCCATCTTTAATAATTCCAGCATGTTCAGATCTTGATCCAACCATGAATCCGGTTACGTCATGTAAGAATACCAACGGAATTTTCTTTTGGTTACATGTCATAATGAATCTGGCTGCTTTGTCGGCAGAATCGTTGTAAATTACACCTCCAAAGTGCATTTCCCCTTTTTTAGTTTTTACAACTTTTCGTTGATTCATTACGATTCCAACACTCCAACCATCAATTCTGGCATATCCACAAATTATAGATTTGCCAAAACCAGCTTTATATTCTGTGAATTTTGAGTCGTCGACTAATCTGGTAATAATATCTTTTGATTCGTAAGGTTTTGCACGTTCAAAAGGAAGTATACCGTAAACTTCCTTTGGTGAAAATTTTGGTTCTTTTGATTCAGTTCTTGAGAATCCAGCTGACTCAGGTTCTCCAAATTTTTCAACTATATCTCTAATTGTTGAAAGGCATTCTTCATCATTCTCACATTCGTAATCAGTTACTCCCGATATTTCACAATGTGTTTTCGAACCACCTAAAGTTTCGTTGTCTATATCCTCTCCAATAGCCGCTTTTACAAGGTAAGAACCAGCAAGGAAAATAGTTCCCGTTTTCTTAACTATAAGAGCTTCATCACTCATAATGGGTAAATAAGCTCCTCCAGCAACACAGCTCCCCATAACTGCCGCAATTTGCGGGATTCCCATTGAACTCATTACAGCATTATTGCGGAAAATTCTACCGAAGTGTTCTTTGTCTGGGAAAATTTCGTCTTGCATTGGTAAATAAACTCCAGCTGAATCCACTAAGTAAATGATTGGGATTTTATTCTCCATTGCAATTTCTTGCGCTCTCAAATTCTTTTTTCCTGTAATTGGGAACCATGCACCAGCTTTAACTGTAGCGTCGTTAGCTACAACAATTACCTGACGGTCATGAATGTATCCCATTATTACTACAACTCCGGCACTTGGACATCCACCGTGCTCTTTATACATTCCGTAACCAGCAAAAGCTCCAATTTCTTGGTGTGGTTTGTTAGGGTCGAGTAGTTTTTCAATTCTTTCTCTTGCAGTAAGTTTCCCTTTAGAATGGTGTTTCTCGATTTTTTTATCACCACCTCCCTTATAGATTTTATGAAGTCGCCTGTTTAAATCGGAAACAAGCATTTTCATTTTGTCTTCGTTTTTATTGAATTCTATATCCATAAGAGAGATTTTGTCTTTTTATGTAAAAAGTGGTGTTAAGGTTTCGGTTTTAAGACTCGTAAGGAACTCTATTTAATATACTTTTGGCAAGGGTGATTTCATCGGTGTATTCGATTTGTTCACCAAAAGAAACCCCTCTTGCAATTGTAGTAATCTTAACTCCTAAATCTTTTAGTTTTTTGTAAAGGAAAAAGTTAGTTGTATCACCTTCCATTGTTATCCTTAATGCTAGAAGTACTTCTTTTATTTCTGGATTTTCTTTAATCCTTTCAACTAAAGATTCAATATTTAAATCATTGGGTCCAATACCATCCATAGGGGAGATGACTCCTCCTAGGATATGAAATTTGCCATTAAATTGATGCGTGTTTTCAATGGCAAGCACATCTCTAATGTCTTCAACTACACAAACTAATTCTTCATTTCTATTGGTAGATGAGCATATGCTACATATAGTATCTTCAGATAAATTGTGGCATTTTTCACATTCGTGAATTTTACTTTTTAACTCAGAGAGTGTTTTTCCAAAACCTTCTAGGAAGTCGTTATCTTGTTTTAATAACTGTAAAGCGTATCGTTGGGCAGTTTTTTTTCCAACACCTGGAAGAGCGTTGAAGTAACTTGCCAATTCATTTATGAATTTTAATGATGAAGGATTGTCCATTAAAATGTAAGTACTTTTTCTTCAATCAATTTATTGTAAAGTGCATTAAGAGGTAATCCCATAATGTTGTAAAAGCAACCTTCAATTTTTGAAATTTTAGCCTGACCAATCCATTCTTGAATTCCATAAGCTCCAGCTTTATCTAGTGGCTGAAAAGTATCAATATAATATCTTGCCTCAGCTTCGGAAATCTCATTAAAAAATACTTTTGAGATTGAACTAAATGAAGATTTTCTGTTTTTAAACTGAATACAAACCCCTGTAACTACATAATGCTCTTTGTTGCTTAGTTCCAAAATCATGCTTAAAGCATCAGTTGCATCATTGGGTTTACCTAAGATTCTATCATGGTAAATTACAACTGTGTCGGACGTAATTACGCAAGTTTCTTCATCAATTGTTCCTTCAAATGGATCCCCCTTCAAACGGGCTAAATATTCTGGCACTTCGTAAGGTGACATTTGAGGAGGGTAAGTTTCATCAATTCCAGTAACCTGGATTTTAAAATCAACTCCTAATTTACCTAGTAATTCCTGTCTTCTTGGAGATGAACTACCTAATATGACTTTTTTGTGTTGAACCATTTTTATACGTTGAACGCGTAAATCAAAGTGGTTAAAGTCCCAGTTAGCATGATGAATTTACATGTATTACTTGGTCTTTGATAATCTTTCGATTCCTTTGCTTTGATAATTCCAAATATAATGTCAGCAAGAGGTGTTATTATCAATAGCCAAACATAAATTATAAACGGAGTTTCGTTAAAAGGCGCTGCGCTTAATTTAAAATGAAGTACGTATATGACCAAAAGGGCGAAAACTACAATTAGGGCAATAATTATAATTCGAGCTAATTTTTCACCAAGAACAATTGGTAAAGTTTTGGCTCCAATTGAAAAATCTCCATTGTAATCTTGAATGTCTTTAATGATTTCTCTAATCAATGAGATTATAAATCCGAAGCCTGCTAGTCCTATTGAGAAATAAAACAAAACTTCTAAAGGTCCGCCAATTTGACTTTTGTAAACTTCTGATAAAATGTGACCGTATTCTGCAGCATATACTAAACCTTCGAAAAGAAAATAGGTGAGTGGAACTAATGCTGAAGACAACGAAACAATGATGTTGCCAATTAAAAATGAATTTTTTAAATGGCTTGAATAAATCCATAAAAGAGCAGCTACGATTAGGTGTAGTATTGCTAGTTTATAATTTCCGGCCAGTTTTCCAACATAAGCAGCAATGAAAATTCCCGATATATTGAACAAGTAATATGAGAAATTTGCGGCTTTTAACGATATTTTATCCCCAACAATTACCTTATCAGGCTTGTTTATTTTATCGGCGCGGATATCATTTATGTCGTTTATAACATATCCAGCCGTTGCAATTAAAATTACTGATATACTTAAAGCAAATGTTTCAAAAAAGTTAAGAGTACTATGGCTTAGTGGAAATAGATAATTTATTGAAGGCTCGAAAACGGCATACTTCATTAAAAGAACAGAGATTCCGGCGATGAGTAAATTTTTCCATCTAATTAAATCTAACCAGTGTTTTACCATACTTTAGCTTCATCTATTTTTTCGGGATTAAACCATTTGTCTTGTGCTCGCATTACTTTTTCAATTAAATCTCTAACACATCCTTTTCCTCCAGCTATAGGAGAAATGTATTGTGAAATTTGTTTAATCTCAGTTGCTGCATCATTTGGACAAGCAGGGAGGGCGATTTTACTCATGATTTCATAATCAGGAATGTCGTCACCCATGTAAGCAATTTCATCATCTTTTAAATTATATGTAAGCTTCAATTCATCAAAAGAATCCCATTTATCTGAGGCTCCCATATAAACATCATGAATGCCTAAGCCTGTAAATCTTTTTCGAACAATTTCATTTTTACCTCCAGAGATAATGGCTACTTTAAAACCTCTTTTTACGGCTAACTGAAGCGCAAAACCATCTTTAATATTCATGGTTCTTGTTTGCTCACCCGTAGGTTCCAATATGACTGAACCATCAGTCAAAACACCATCGATATCAAATATAAAGGTTGTTATGTCCGTAAGATTTTCAGGGTACTTTTTCATTTAGCTTTTCTTTACGTATTGTGTTAAAATAACAACATGTTGACCTTCGACTTTTCCTTCGATGTAAGTTTCGTTGTTTGGATCAAGTTTAATGTTTTTCATTGCAGTCCCTCTCTTAGCAGTAAATCCACCACCTTTAACATTGAGTCTTTAATTAAAACAACTGCATTTCCATCTTGCAAAACAGCGCCATTAGAATCTTTATGAACAATTACTTTAGCTACCGATTCATCTAATAAACCTTTTTTGGCCCATTCTAAAACTTCATCTTCAAGGTAAATCATATCAAGTAAGTCTTGAGGCCATCCGTGTTGAGCAAGTTTTGTTAACATACGGTAGGCTACAACCTTAACAGCATCAACCTCACTCCACATGCTGTCATTTAAACATCTCCAATGATTAGGATCGTCATTTTCGGAGTTAATCAACTGGTCATTACAAGTTGAACAAACTAAAATGTTTTCATACCCTCCTCTGTTTGAGGTGGGTTGAACTTCATAAACTGTTAGATTTTCAGTTGATGTGCAAAGCTCGCATTGATTTCCGCTTCTTTGCTCTAATTCTGTTAAGATACTCATGGATTAAAGTTACTGGAAATAAGCCTAATTTAAATAGGTGAGAGGCTAAAATTTGTCCAACTAATTCCATAG
Organism: Flavobacteriaceae bacterium; assembly: GCA_964230605.1. Taxonomy (GTDB): domain Bacteria; phylum Bacteroidota; class Bacteroidia; order Flavobacteriales_C. Next base: position 24,004 of record CAXRIN010000026.1, on the reverse strand, counting down.
ATTTACGTAGAGAACTCAGTTTTATTCGGCCAAAAACAAAATATGATGGAAGGACAAGTTTTAGATTCAGCTCAAAAGGCACTCGCAATTAACTTAGATAGAACTATTTATGGGACATTTGCTGAGATTGGTGCTGGGCAAGAAATAGCCAGAAACTTTTTTGTTGTTGGTGGTGCTTCGGGAACGATTGCAAAATCACTTTCGGCATATGATATGGCAATGAGTGATGCCATTTATGGAGAAAGACCTGGTAGATATGTTTGTAAGGCCCGTTTGGAGCAGATGCTATCATATGAATATAACAGATTGATTAATGAGTTAGCTCCTAAAAAACCTGAGAAAAGATTTTTTGCTTTAGCCGATACTGTTGAGGCTATTAATTACGATCGTTCAAATAAATCCCACGGATGGATGGGTGTTCGTTTTCAGTTAAATCCTGGAGAAGAGTTTAATGATGTAATCATTCATATTCGTCTTTTGGATCGAGAAAACCTTCAACAACAGGAGATTCTAGGTAAGCTCGGGGTAAATCTTCTTTATGGATGTTATCATTTACATCATTCACCTGAAAGTATTTTAAAGCATATGAACGACGGATTGATTCCTGGTCGTATGCAAATTGATATGGTTTCTTTTAAAGGACCATTGTTTAAGAATGTCGATAACAGATTGTTGAGTTTGTGGTTAGTTAAAAACAAGATGGCCGATGCTGTAATGTTTCAGCCTGATGGTTCAACTATTCACCCAACGGAAGTCCTTTATAAAAAAGAAATCCTAGCAATGCGCGGAAGATTTCGTCCTGTCACAAAAGTACACCTTGATATGCTTAAAAACGGAATGAAGCAATTTGAAAAGGATGAAAGGATTAAGGACAAAAAAAGGATTACAGTTATTACTGAGTTAACACTTAAAGATTTAAGTGGAGAGGAAGGGATAGACGAGCAGGATTTCTTGGATAGAGTAGATATTTTAACTGCTCTTGGTCAAACTGTCTTGGTTTCAAATTTTCAAGAATATTACAAGCTTGTTCAGTATTTAACAAGATATAACACAGGTGCTCAGTTGGCTCTTGTTTTAGGCGCGAATTCCCTAATAAACGTATTCAATGAAAGGTTTTATGAAGATTTAAACGGAGGTTTAATGGAAGCTTTTGGTTATTTATTTCATAAGGACGTCAGGTTGTATTTGTACCCATATAAATTTGGGGATGAGATTATCACTTCAGATAATATGATCATACCTGAAAAATATGAGGAGTTGTATAATTTCCTTCAGACTAGTAAGAAGATTGTAGATTATGAAAAGTATGATGAAGAGATATTACACATATTTTCTCATAAAGTTTTGGAAAAAATCACTGAAGGAAATACCGAGTGGGAAAGAATGGTCCCGCCAATCGTATCAAGATTGATTAAAGAAAATAACTTGTTTAATTTCCGAAAGAAGAAGTTCTCAAAATCTAAAATGAATTTTAGGTAATTGTATAACTTTTAATAGTTGGTATTTTTGTGCCAATATTATAAATATGAAAATTGTATTTCTAGGTACTCCTGATTTTGCTGTTGCTTCTTTAAAGGCATTAGTTGAGAATAAATTTGATGTTGTTGGTGTAGTTACAATGCCTGATAAAAAATCGGGGAGAGGAATGAAGTTACAGGAGTCGGCTGTAAAGAAGTATTCAGTTGAACAAGGCTTAAATGTACTTCAGCCTACAAATCTAAAAGATCTTGAATTTCAATCTGAGCTTAAATCCTTAGGTGCTGATTTACAAATAATTGTTGCATTTAGAATGTTGCCAGAGGCTGTTTGGAATATGCCTAAATATGGTACATTTAATTTGCATGGTTCATTATTGCCAGATTATCGGGGAGCGGCTCCAATTAATTGGGCGATAATGAATGGAGAGACAGAAACAGGTGTTACTACTTTCTTTTTGGAGCATGATATAGATACTGGCGAAATTATAGATAATGCTAAGGTTGCAATAGGGCCTAATGAGACTGCTGGTGAGTTACATGATAGGCTTATGGAAGTGGGTGCAGATTTGGTTGTTAAAACAACGAGAGCTATTGAGTCTGGTAATATTAAAACTCAAAAGCAGGATGATATACTTGGAGATAGAGAGCCAAAATTAGCTTATAAGATTTTTAAAGATACTTGTGAGATAAAATGGAATAAGCCAGTTCAGGAAGTACATAACCAAATTAGAGGTTTAAGTCCTTATCCTGCTGCCTTTACAACTCTCAAATTCGAAGATGGAAAGGAGTTAGGTTTGAAAATTTTCAAAACTGAAATTTCTGATGAGAAACTTTCAGTTTCTGAAATTAAAACAGATGGTAAAAAAGAGTTGTTGATTGGTTGTTTAAATGGCTCTTTAAAGGTTTTTGAACTTCAATTAGCTGGAAAAAAGAGAATGCCGATTCAAAGTTTCCTTCAAGGAGTCCAAATAGAAAAAGCTTCTTTGGTTTAGTTTTTTAGAATAAATTTTCCTTTTTGCGTAATGTTAATTCCATCTTGATTAGTATAATCAATTGCATAGATATATACCCCTGATTTTGCGATAGTTCCATTTGATGTTTTTCCATTCCAATTTTTCTTATTGGAAGAACTGAAGACTTTCTTTCCATTGGTGTCGAAAATTCTCATTTTTGAAACTTTCACATTTGAATTTGTAATTCCAAAAGTATTTCCATCAGAAGGGGAGAACAAACTAGGTAAAGAAATATGATAATCATTTTTTGGATTGATTTTTAAAGTAGTGCTATCTACGCAACCTTCTTTATTCACAACCTTTTGAACTATTTCATTTTCTTTATCGCTATCAATGGCGATGTAGCCAGATTTACCAGAGATTATTTGATTATTTATAAGGTAGAAAACACTATCCTCATTGTTATGACTATTTATTTTAATAATTGCAGGGTTTGAAAGTATAATGTTTTGAATGTCAAATTCAGATTTAGGCTTTTCGATAATATTAACCGACTGAGTAATCGAGTCGCCACAACCATTCCTGTCTAACACCTTTAAATGAACATTTTTATCATCTGGAGAATCGAATTGGTGTTCTGGATTTTGGTCAAGAGAATAATTCCCGTCTCCAAAGTCCCACATCCACATTTTAACAGTAGCAGATTTAGTGAAAGAATTGTCTTTAAATCCAACTATCTTATCGCATTGAGATTGAGGGTCAAAAAATGCAAAAGGCGCAGCTTTGATTTCAACCGTTTTTCTCTCCGTATATTCTTCCCCGTTAATAGTTTTGATGGTTAAACTAACATCGTAATTCCCAGATTCGGTATAGGCATGAACTGGTGATTGATCTGTAGCTATTCCGCCATCTCCAAAGTTCCAAAACCATGAAACGATTTCATCTTTAGATACTGATAAATCATTAAAATAAATAAGGTTGTTGATGCAATGATTATTGTATGTAAAATCTGCATCTCCTGCTATGCAATTTATATAGCTTGAAAAACAAAGTAGGTAAATTGAAAATAGTTTGGTTGGCTTCATTCAAAAGTGATTTACGAAGGTCTTAACAAAAGGTTTAAAGATTAATAGTTGAGCATTTTATTAGCCTGTATTTAATGGCTATTTTTGTTGAAAATTTTGATATGAAAAGATTATTGATTTTTGCGATTTGTTTTACAGTTTTAGCTTGTACTAGAGTTCCCATATCGGGAAGACGACAGTTGAATCTTCTTCCCGAAGAAGAGTTGATTTCAATGAGTAAAAATCAATATACCCAGTTTTTATCACAAAGCATAGTGATCGAAGGAACTTCAGAGGCTGAAATGGTAAAATCTGTTGGTCAAAAAATATCAAAAGCTGTTGAAGCCTATATGAACAAAAATGGCCATTCAAAAAGAATTGCTGGATTTGAATGGGAATTCAAATTGGTTGATGATCCAACGGTTAATGCTTGGTGTATGCCTGGAGGGAAAATTTGTGTTTATACAGGGATTTTGGATATTACGCAAGATGAAACAGGTTTGGCTGTTGTAATGGGGCATGAAGTTGCTCACGCTATTGCTAGGCACGGGAATGAACGTATGAGTAAAGCAATGGCGGCGCAAATGGGAGGTGTTGCATTAAGTGTGGCTGTTATGAATAGAAACGCAGAGACGCAGTAACTTTTTGAGCAAGCGTATGGTGTTGGAAGTGGATTAGGAGGACTTGCTTTTTCACGTAAGAATGAATTGGAGTCGGATAAATTAGGTCTCGTTTTTATGCAACTGGCAGGTTATGATGCTTCTAAAGCAATTGAATTTTGGCAAAGAATGGCAGCTAACGGTCAACAACCGCCTGAGTCTTTATCCACTCATCCCAGTGATGAAAGAAGAGTCGAAGAAATTAGAAGTTATCTAGCGTCTGATAAATTTAAAAGACACACGAGATAACCTCTAATATTTGGTAACAAACGTGACAAGTTTTTAGTAGACACCCAAAGAAATCAATCATTTATGAATGTTAGATTAATTTTTTACACTCTTTCAATATTTCTTATTGGTGGAGTATGTGCTTTGGGTTATTTTGTCAATTCTGCTGCATATTGGTGGTTAGCCTTGTTAATACCAATATTCTTATTGGGATTATCCGATGTTCTACAAAATAAACAATCAATCAAGAAAAACTTCCCGGTAATAGGGAATTTGAGGTATGCTTTAGAGAAAATTCGTCCTGAAATAATGCAGTATTTTGTAGAGACTGATACTGAAGGACGTCCTTTTAATAGGTTACTAAGATCTGTTGTTTATAGAAGAGCCAAAAAGGTAAATGATACTGTTCCTTTTGGAACCCAAATGGATGTTTATACTGTTGGTTATGAATGGATGGATCATTCAATTTACGCCCATCATACTAAGTATTTTCAAAAACAGTCAAGAGTTTTGGTTGGAGGTCCAGATTGTACTAAGCCTTATTTAGCTAGTATTTTGAATGTGTCTGCAATGAGTTACGGCTCTTTAAGTAAGAATGCTGTTTCGGCGTTAAGTAAAGGTGCCAAAATCAATAAGTTTGCTTTAAACACAGGAGAAGGAGGGATTGCTCCATATCACGAATTAGGAGGAGATATCATTTATCAAATTGGAACAGGTTACTTTGGCTGTAGGACTAAGAATGGTCAATTCAGTAAAGAAGAGTTTGCGCTTAAGGCAAATAAAGAAAGTGTGAAAATGATTGAAATAAAAATATCTCAAGGTGCAAAACCTGGACATGGAGGTATTTTACCAGCAGTTAAAAACACTCCTGAAATAGCTGAGATTAGAGGTGTTGAAGCTTATACTGATGTTCATTCACCTCCACATCATTCAACTTTCTCTACTCCAAAAGAATTATGTTTTTGGATTAATGAATTAAGAGATCTAGCCAATGGAAAGCCAATCGGTATTAAAATGTGTATTGGTAAGAAATCGGAATTCGTAGATATTTGTCTAGCAATGATCGAAACTGGTATTAAGCCAGATTTTATCGTAGTTGATGGAGGAGAAGGTGGTACTGGAGCTGCGCCTCTTGAGTTTTCAAATTCTTTGGGAATGCCTTTAAGAGATGCGTTAGCTTTTGTTAGTAATACTTTAGTTGGATTTGATTTAAAGAAAGACATCTCAATTATAGCATCAGGAAAAATTATTACCGGTTTTCATATCGCAAGAGCTATAGCGCTTGGTGCTGATTTAGTATACAGTGCAAGAGCTATGATGATGGCAATTGGGTGTATTCAGGCCTTACAATGTAATAATAATACTTGTCCTGTTGGAGTAGCAACTCAAAACAAATCCTTAATGAAGGGGTTGGATGTCGATAAAAAAGCTGAAAGGGTTTCTAATTATCACCATGAAACCTTAAAAGCTTTTGTTGAACTTACTGCCGCTGCAGGATTATACGAACCATCGGAAATAAGACGAGAACATATTAACCGAAGAGTTAGTATGAACCGAGCAATGAAATACAGTGAAATATTCCCATACATCGGAACAGGATCGCTACTCGATCCAAAGTTTTTAGATATTTATCTGAGAGAGAATATTTAATATTAACACTGCACTTCTCAAAAGTTTAAACTCCTGTTTTTTGATTAAATCGCCTCTTGATTTAATTTTACATTATGTCGCATTTAACGATTGAGAAAGATATTGAGTATATCAAGAATCAAGTGAATTACTTGGATACTTTTCAGCAAAAGATTTTTAAGGCTTTAAAAGTTTTAAAAAGTGGAAGTTCTTGGAAAGGACTTCAATCAGACGAACCAATCTATGCTGATATTAATCGCTGGCTGAAAAGTTATTCCACACTTAAAAATCATCTTTATCAAAAAGAAATTATTGATGAGGGAGTGCGACAGTCTTTATCTGGTTTACCTCAACTTGTATTCAATAAACCACTTTCAACAAAAGATTTATTAAAACAAAAGGGTGGTTTTACTAAACTTTTGTACTCTGTTTTACCGCCTTACAGAACTTCTTTTAATAGAAAAAGAGTTAAAGAAATTGAGAGTCAATTGTTGGAATATAAAACTTGGGGAGAAAAATTGAGGAAAATTTCTTATCGAATCGAATCAGTTTATACTGATGGGATTTGATTGGGTAAGAAGCTTTAAACTTTTCATGAATAGTACCTTCAATTATTCTTTTAACCATTTGTAATTACTTACTTTAGTTGTAATTATTACTCATGAAAGTCGCATTAGTTGGAACATCACATCCTTTCAGAGGAGGTTTAGCTGCTTACAATGAACGTTTGGTTTTGGAGTATCAAAATCAAGGTCATGATGTTACTCTTTATACTTTCACTTTACAATATCCTAGTTTTTTATTTCCAGGAAAGACTCAATTGTCTTCAGATCCCAAGCCAGATAATTTAAATATTGTGGAGTGTATTAACTCCATCAACCCATTTAACTGGTTAAAGGTTGGGAAGCAACTTCGAAAGGAAAAACCAGATTTATTAATTATTAAATATTGGTTGCCTTTTATGGGGCCTTGTTTTGGAACTATTCTCCGACAGGTTAAAAAAAATCAGCATACAAAGATTGTTTGTATTGTTGATAATATGATACCTCATGAGTCACGTTTAGGTGATAAGTTAGCAACTAAATATTTTGTAAAACCTGTTGATGCTTTTGTAGCTATGTCTAAAAGTGTTTTAGACGATATTGAAATCTTTGAGAAAGATAAACCTAAAGCGCTTTCACCGCATCCTTTGTTTGATAATTTTGGTGATAAAGTAAGTAAGACTGAGGCTTGTGATTTTTTAGGTATAGATCCTAATTTTCAATACATTTTGTTTTTTGGATTAATTCGAGATTACAAAGGTTTAGATATTCTCATTAAAGCTTTTAGTGATAATAAGTTTAGAAATAAAAATCTAAAGCTTTTAATTGCTGGTGAGTATTACTCTAAACCAGATTATTATCAAGATCTTATCAAAAAATATGAATTAGAAGGGGAGATTATTCAGATTCAGAAGTTTATTCCTGATTCTGAAGTAAGGTTTGTTTTTAATGCTGCAGATTTAATTGTACAGCCTTATAAAACAGCAACCCAAAGTGGGGTTACTCAAATTGCATATCATTTTGAAAAGCCGATGGTTGTAACTAATGTTGGAGGTTTGGCAGAGCTTTGTCCTGATGGAAAAGTTGGTTATGTTACGGGTGTAGATGAGCAAGAAATCGCGGATGCAATTATAAAATATTATGACTCAACCGATCATCAAAAAATGCTTGAGAATATTCAGGAGGAAAAGAAAAAGTATTCTTGGAGTATTATGGTGGATGCGATTAATGATTTAATGAAAAAAGTAAATGAAGTACGTAAGTAAAGCTCCATTTAGAATTGGTTTAGCTGGAGGAGGGACAGATGTTAGTCCATTTTCTGATAATTATGGTGGAAACGTTTTGAATGCGACCATCGATTTATACGCAACAACTATTTTGATTCCTAGAGAGGATGGAAAGATTATTATAAACGCTAGAAATAACAACTTAAGAGTTGAATTAGACTCAAAAGAAGTTTTAGAAGATGTCGAGGATTTAAGTTTGCAAATTGGAGTTTATAATCATATCGTAAAAAACTTTACTAGAAAAGCTCTTTCTTTTGAGTTAATCACTACAATTGATGTTCCAACAGGTTCTGGATTAGGAACTTCTTCTACAATAGCCATATCAATACTAGGCGCATTTATGGAGTGGTTAAAACTCCCGTTAGGAGAATATGAAATTGCTCAAATGGCTGTTAATATTGAACGAAATGAACTTCAAATGGCTGGAGGTAAGCAAGATCAATATGCGGCTACTTTTGGAGGTTTTAATTTCATGGAATTCTATGAAGAAAATAGAGTGATTGTTAATCCATTAAGGATAAAGAATAGTATCATAAGAGATTTGAATTATCACTTGCTCTTATTTTATACACGTACAAAAAGATCTTCTTCTGATATAATTGAAGTTCAAAAAAAGAATTTCGCGAATCAAGTTGGTGAAGTAATTGATGCTTCAAAAGAACTGAAAAGACAGGCTGTTAAGATGAAAGAGGCACTGCTTTTAGGGGAGCTTGAAGAAATAGGAAGTATACTTAACTTGGGATGGGAGAACAAAAAGAAATTAGCCAAAGGAATCTCTAATAAAAAAGTTGAATCTATATATAACACAGCTATTGAAGCTGGTGCTATAGGTGGTAAAATATCTGGTGCTGGTGGAGGAGGTTTTATGATTTTTTATTGCCCAAAGAATACTAAATTTGCTGTGATTGATGCGCTAGCTGAAATAGGTGTTTTGCATCAACTATATACATTCCAAAATAAAGGACTAGAAACATGGACAAGTCAGCTGTAATAAAGAAAAATATATCTGATGCAATCGCATTAAAACAAGAAATCTTAACTAATGAAAATACAATTAAGTTTATTGATGAATTAGTTGATGTATGTATTAATGCATACAAAAATGGAGGTAAAGTTCTTTTTTGTGGTAATGGAGGTAGTGCTGCTGATGCTCAGCATCTTGCAGCGGAACTTTCGGGAAGATATTATTACGACAGACCGCCACTTAATTCAGAAGCTCTACATGTAAATACTTCATATCTAACGGCTGTCGCTAATGATTATTCTTACAATGAAGTTTATGCCAGGTTAATAAAAGCTCTTGGTTCAAAGGGAGATGTTTTAATTGGTTTGTCTACATCTGGTAATTCAGGAAATGTAGTTAATGCCTTTAAGCAAGCTCGAGAGCTTGGAGTTATTACAGTTGGTTTCACAGGTAAAGGGGGTGGAGAAATGAAAGCTCACAGTGATTTATTGATTGAGATTCCTTCAACAAATACTCCAAGAATTCAGGAATGTCACATGAATATTGGACATACACTTTGTGAGTTAGTTGAACAAGCTTTATTTCCAAGATAATTAATGGAAGCTATTATTTTAGTAGGTGGGTTAGGAACTAGATTGAGATCGGCGGTGCCTGATTTGCCTAAATGTATGGCCGAAATTCAAAAAAGGCCATTTCTTGAGTATTTACTTAATAATTTAATTGCCGAAGGAGTTAAAAGTATTGTATTCTCTGTTGGTTACAAGTCTGAGTTTATTCAAAATCATTTCGGTATTTGTTACAAGGATTGCAAAATTCAATATGCCATTGAGGAAACTTTATTAGGTACAGGAGGTGCAATCAAAAATGCAATGAAATTTACTTCCGGTAAAAACGTTGTTGTCTTGAATGGAGATTCAATGATTTTGACAGATTTAAAATCTCAATTAGAATTCCATGAAAAAAATGATGCAGATGTTACTTTCGCTTTAAAACCAATGGATAACCCTCATAGATATGGAACGATTGAGTTAAATGAGGGCTGCAAAGTTTTGTCTTTCAATGAAAAACAAACAATAGGTTTTGGCTTAATAAATACTGGTTGTTACATTTTTAAACGTCAAGTTTTTGACCGTAATGATTTACCTGAAAAATTCTCAATTGAAAGTGATTTTTTCCAAAAGGAAGTTAATGAGCTTAATTTTTATGGGTTTCAAACTAATCGATTTTTCTTGGATATTGGAATCCCTTCTGATTTTGAAAAAGCCCAAACTGAAGTTGGGATTTTACCAAGTATTGATTCTAGTTGGACTATTTTTTTAGATCGAGATGGAGTTATCAATAAGAGGATAGTGGGAGATTATGTTAGAAATACAGACCAATTTGAATTATTGGAAGGAGCTGTTGAAGCAATTGTGAACTTTTCCAAAATTTTCGCTAAAGTTTTTGTGGTTACGAACCAACAGGGAATTGGAAAGGGCTTGATGACTGATGATGATTTGAAATCTGTTCATGATGAATTGATTAAACAGGTTGAATCTAAAGGCGGGAAAATTGATCAAATTTACTACGCTCCTCAATTGGCGTCTGAAAATTCTCCGATGAGAAAACCTAATCCTGGTATGGCTCTAAAAGCAAAATCTGATTTTCCAGAAGTGGATTTTTCTAAGTCTATAATGATAGGTGATTCTGTTAGTGATATGGGATTTGCTGTAAATGCTGGGATTTTACCAATTTATCTTAATGATACAGAAGAACATTGTGATTGGTACAAAATTAGTTCACTTCATTTATTCTCTAATTTATTGGATTCTATTCTTCAATAATTCCTGGAATTTCTGGTCAATTTAAAACCCACTATATTTGTCTTGATGCTTGCTGAAACATTCACGCATAGAATAATCAAACAATTTCACTTAAGGTTTTTATTGAAGTGGCTTATAGTTGCTTTTGTAGTTGGGAGTTTGTCTGGAAGTGCCTCAGCTATATTTCTCTTGTTGTTAGATTGGGCGAAGGAAACTCGCGACTCAAATAAATGGCTATTTTTTTTATTGCCTTTAGGAGGTTTTATTGTTGCCTTAGCCTACAAATATTTAGGAGAGGATGTGGCAAAAGGTAATAATCTTTTGATTGAGGAAGTTCAGAAACCAAGAAAAGTCGTTTCGTTTTTAATGTTCCCATTAGTTTTGATAGGGACTGTAATCACTCATGTTTTTGGAGGAAGTGCTGGAAGAGAGGGGACGGCTGTGCAAATGGGTGGTTCAATAGCCGATCAATTAAATTTTTTAAAAAGGTTTACAAACGAGGATAGACAAATTTTGTTAATGTGTGGTATGGCAGCAGGATTTGCTTCTTTATTTGGAACCCCGCTGGCAGGGACCTTATTTGCTCTTGAGATTATTTTAATAGGGAAAGTAAAACACGAAGGTTTGGTGCCTGTTTTATTTTCAGCATTAATTGCTAATTATGTTTGTGACTTGTGGCCAATTCACCATACTCATTATGATATTGGATTTGTTCCCGAATTTAATTTAGTAACTACTGGTTGGGTTTTGCTTTCAAGTATAGTATTTGGATTTACGTCAATGCTATTTAATTCAGGTATGTATTGGTTGTCTCATCAATTCAAAAAGTACATTTCTAATTCTCTTTTCAGACCTGTTGTTGGTGGTGCTCTAGTGGCTGGATTGATTTATTTATTAGGTTTCAAATATGCTGGTCTTGGAATTGAAACTATTGTGGAGTCTTTTACTGTTAAGCAAAGTCCAGAAGTTTTTATTCTTAAATTATTTCTTACTGTTCTAACACTTAGTGCCGGTTTTAAAGGAGGAGAAGTTACTCCTTTGTTTTTTATAGGAGCAGCATTAGGGAGTGCGTTAAGTTTAATAATTCCTCTTCCTGTTGGTTTACTGGCAGGTGTTGGTTTTGTGGCCGTTTTTGCAGGGGCTACAAATTCTCCGATAGCGTGTAGTTTAATGGGGATAGAGCTTTTTGGTGGTGAAGCTGCTATTTTTATTGTGGTTGCCTGCTTTGTATCTTATCACTTTAGCGGTCATACAGGAATTTATACATCTCAAATTATTGGACGTCCAAAACATAATTTTCTACCTGATTTAAAAGGAGTTCGCTTGTCTGATTTAATGAAAAAGTGAGCGTTTTCTAGTTGTAAAAAGAGCATTTGTAAACTTCTTCATTACCAACAGTATCACGAACAACTAGCTTCAATTCGTGCTTTCCTTTACCAATAACTCCATGTTTGAAATGTGTGAGAAGAGCCTTTTTGTAATCGTATTCCATAAGTATCCATTTCCCATCTATATAACAATTATAGGATTCGATACCAGCAAGATTATCTGATATTTTAAAATCAAATTTCGATTGGGATGAAATGTTTTTTCCATTGTAAATGTTTAATGGTTTTATTTTGGGTGCGATAGTGTCGTGATAAATGTAGAAGTCTCCAAAATATTTAGTTTTGAAGGAGTAGTATCCTACTGCGTATTCTCCAACATGAACCCTCACTTTACCAGATGAAGTTTTTCTGATTGCTAAAAGTTTATCGACTGGAATAGAAGAGGGGAAGCTACATTTAATATAAATTTCTGCAGGTTCATGTAAAGGTGTGTGATCAGTGTGTGTGTAATGTATATTACTCCACCTTCCTTCAGGATGAGGAGCGGAATGGTATTTAAAGTCAATGTCGTTGTATAAAGCACCTGATGGAATTTGAATTAAAAAGCCATTTGAAGTGAATTCATTTGCAGTGTGGTAATACATCTTTTTTGCGAAATTTTTGTGAATCGGTGCTTTCGCGAAGTTTACTTCCGGTTTTGAATTAACCTTAAATTTTAAATTAGAAGAATTTCCAGAAACGTCAGTAACGATATATTCAACTTCATGAATGCCTGGCTCGTTGAAGTTAATCATTCCGTTTTGTTCAGCCTTTTCATAAATACTCAACTGATTATTTGGTTCTATGTATGATTTGTGAATCCATTTGTGATTCGTTTGTTTAAACTGATAATCAGTATGTGCATTTAGATATCTTGATTCATCAAAAGGAACACATTCCATTTTTTGTTTAAAGACAATTTTATTATCAATTTTTAATTGAATGTCATATACGCCACATCTGTTTGCAGATCCATTAATTTTATCTAAAGTTTCAATTCCAAACCCAATCTTGTTGCTTACAATTGGAGTTGTAGCAAGCTTATATTCAGTTCCGTTATTTAAGGCTTCAAAATATTGAGGAGAAGGCTTTTCGTTGACAGTGGATTCGTCGTTCAGTGGGTATATTCTAACTCCTCGAATGATAGGTTTAATATTGTCTTTTATTGGGAGTCCAAATAATAAAACATTCAAAGCATGCTCCGTTTTCGTATCTCTTATTTCAAAATGAAGATGTGGACCTCCTGAACCTCCCGTGTTACCTGATAATGCGATTATTTCACCTTTTTTAATTGGAATCAAATTAGAGTCTGGATACCAATCAATGGTAAATGATTCTTGATGATACTGTTCTTTTTTAACCAATGAATCAATTTTACTAGAAAATTCTTTTAGATGAGCGTAAGTAGTAGTGTATCCATTCGGGTGATCTATATATATAATTTTCCCATAGCCTCCATGTTGGATTTTTATTCTCGATACAAAACCATCAGCTGAAGCATAAACTCTTTTCCCTTCAACACCTTCTGTTTTAATGTCTATGCCTGCGTGAAAGTGATTGTTTCTTAACTCTCCAAAATTTCCAGCTAGATAGAGGGGTATGTCAAGTGGTGAAGAAAAGTAACCTTGAGGGTATTTTTTTTCTTGGCTATGCACAAAAAAAGTTAGGAAAAGTAATATGGAGCTTAGGGTTAATTTCATAGATATACGGGGTGGCAAAAATCGGGCAAAAGAGAAGATGTTTGATATATAAACACACAAAAGTTAGTAACACGATTTTTTTAATTTGTTAAAATGCCTGCGGAAAACTACATTTGTGATGGTTACTTGTTTCTATGGACGAAAAGAATACTTCATTAATTGTTGATAGCTTACAGTCGAAAGTGGAGAAATTAATTATTCAACACAAGAAGGCTAAGGAAGATGTTAAGCAGCTTAAAGAAGAAAATTCATTCTTGCAGGGAAAGTTAACCGATGCTAAAATTCAGATTAAAGAACTAGAGGAGCAAAACAAAGTTTTAAAGCTTGCTAAATCTTTGTCTGGTAAAGAAGGTAAATCAACCGAAATTAAGTTGAAGATTAATGAACTTATTCGGGAAATTGACAAATGTATAGCACAAGTAAATAGTTAATGTCGGAAGGCGTATCCATAAAAGTTAATATTGCGGGGAAAGAATATCCTCTTAAGGTTAGTGCATCTGAGCAACAGGAAGTGATTGCTGTTGAGCAAGAGATTAAACGAAACTTGGATGCGTTGGCGAATGACTATGGTGTAAAAGATAAACAAGATTTGTTAGCCATGTTTTTGTTTCAATATATGATGGCTAGTAATAAAAACAATAATTCTTCAAGTGGAGCAAATGAAGGTTTGCACGATAAATTGAAAGATTTAGAAGAGTTTGTATCTAATTATCTTAAAAGTTAATTTCTCTTTTAGTAAGTTTCTGATTTTTAAAATGTTGGTTGGTTTGAGTTAAATTACTTAAACAAAAACATTATGATTGAAATAACCTATGGGTTAGTAGGAGTTGTACTTGGTTTGTTGGGAGGTTTTTTTATGTTAAAAGCCATAACAAACAAACAAGCTAAACAAATCCTTGAATCTGCCGAAAAAGATGGAGAGCAGATTAAAAAAGACAAGATTTTACAAGCGAAAGAAAAATTCGTTCAGTTGAAATCAGAACATGAAAAGGAAGTAAACAAGCGTAATCAAAAAATGTCGTCTTTTGAAAATAAGCTTAAGCAAAAAGAAAACAGCTTAAATCAAAAGATGAACGAGTTCAATAAAAAGGACAAAGAAGTTCAGCGATTACAAACTAAGCTTGAAGAAAACATTGCGAGGAATGAAAAAAGAGAGTCTGATTTAGAAAAACAACATCGCAGACAGGTTGAGCAATTAGAGGTTGTTGCAGGTATAAGTGCCGAGGAGGCGAAGAAGAAGCTTGTAGAGACTTTAAAAGCTGAAGCCAAAACAGAGGCGATGTCTCATATTCAAGACACCATCGAAGAAGCAAAGATGAGTGCTAATATGGAGGCGAAAAAAATTATCATAAAGAGTATTCAGCGATGTGCTACAGAAACAGCTATTGAAAATGCAGTTTCGGTATTCCATATTGAATCAGATGAAATTAAAGGTAGAATTATTGGTAGAGAAGGTCGTAATATACGTGCGATTGAAGCTGCAACAGGAGTTGAAGTTATAGTTGATGACACGCCAGAAGCTATCATTTTATCATGTTTTGATCCAATTAGAAGGGAGATAGCAAGATTGTCCCTGCATCAATTGGTTACAGATGGTAGAATTCACCCAGCAAGAATTGAAGAGGTAGTAGCCAAGACAAGAAAGAACTTAAATGAGGAAATTCTTGATGTTGGAAAACGAACAGCTATTGATTTAGGTATTCATGGTTTACATCCAGAGCTAATTAGAATGGTTGGTCGTATGAAGTACAGATCATCTTATGGTCAAAACTTACTTCAACACTCAAGAGAGGTAGCGAATCTTTGTGCTATCATGGCTACTGAGCTTGGTTTAGATGTTAAAGCAGCTAAAAGAGCAGGTTTACTTCATGATATTGGTAAGGTGCCAGATGATGAGCCAGAATTGCCACACGCTATCTTAGGTATGAATTTAGCTAAGAAGTTTAAGGAAAAGCCTGATGTTTGTAATGCTATTGGAGCTCACCATGATGAAGTAGAAATGACATGTATGATCGCGCCAATTGTTCAGGTATGTGATGCAATATCAGGAGCTAGACCAGGAGCTAGACGTGAGATATTAGAATCTTATATTAAGAGAATTAAAGAATTGGAGGAGTTAGCATTAAGTTATCCAGGTGTTCTTAAAACATACGCAATTCAAGCAGGAAGAGAATTAAGAGTTGTTGTTGAAAGTGAAAAAGTAAGTGATAAAGAAGCTGAAACTCTAGCGTTCGATATTTCTCAAAAAATCCAAACCGATATGACTTATCCAGGGCAGGTAAAAGTAACTGTTATAAGAGAGGTAAGAGCTGTTGGTATAGCGAAATAAATTATTGTTTGAAATAATAAACTACAGCCACCTTAAAGGGTGGCTTTTTTTGTGGCAACCATTAAGAATAGTAATCGTCTTTTGGTTGGTGAGTTATACCAAATAACTGTTCTTGCTAGTATTGATGACCCTTGCGTACGAAAGTATTGCAAGGGTTTTCTCTTTAAGAGATTTCGTTAATTGCTTCAAGGATTTTATTGCAGCAATCAAAAGCTGTTTCTTTGTCTAAATTCAATGGGGGAGCAATCCTTAGGCATTTATCGTTAAAAAGAAACCAATCAGTAATAACACCCTTTTCTATGCATTTTTTGATTACCGCGAAATTAAATGCTTGGTCTTTAAACTCTACACAAAGAAAAAATCCTATTCCTCTTGTTTCTATTATCTCAGGATGAGTAAGCTTCTCTAAAAAAATATTACTTGTTGATTTTACATTTTCAAGAAGTTGATTGTCTTTTATTTCTTCCAGACAGGCTAAACTAGCTGCGCAAGTAACAGCATTTCCACCAAAGGTTGTTATATGACCAAGAACAGGGTGGTGAGTTAATTTATTCATTATTTCTTTTCTAGAAATAAAAGCACCAATAGGCATGCCACCCCCCATTCCTTTTGCAAGTGTTATTATGTCAGGTGTAATTCCATGTTGTTCAAATCCAAAAAATGTTCCTGTTCTACCAAATCCAGTTTGTACTTCGTCAACAATCATCAGAGCGCCAACTTCATCGCATTTTTTTTTCACAGCTTTAATGTAACCTTCGCTTGGTAATACAATTCCTGCTTCTGCTTGAAAAGATTCAATTACAATAGCGGCTGTTTTTTTTGTAATTAAATCAATGTCTTGAAAATTGTTGTATTCAATTAATCTTGTGTCAGGTAGAAGAGGGCGGAAGTTGTTTTTAAACTCTTCATTTCCCATTATGCTTAAAGGACCATGTGAACTTCCGTGATATGCATTTTTACAGGATATGATTTCGGTACGCTTTGTGAATCTTTTAGCTAGTTTCATTGCTCCTTCAATAGCTTCACTTCCTGAGTTGACAAAGTATACGTTGTTTAGCTCTTCAGGAAGCAGTTCGCAAAGAGCTTCTGCTAATTGGTTTTGTGGAGCTTGAATATATTCACCATAAACCATAAGGTGCATATATTTCTCCGATTGTTCTTTTATTGCCTTAACAACTCTAGGATTACAATGTCCCACATTAGAAACAGAAATGCCAGAAATTAAGTCTACATATTTTTTCCCGTTTTTATCAATTAGATAAAGTCCTTCAGTCTTTTCTATTTCCAAAGCCATTGGTTCTGGAGATGTTTGAGCTATGTATGAGTAAAAGAGTTCTCTTTGTGAAATCATGATTTGTAAGGGGAGTTAATAAAGATTTCTAGTTTTTATATTTTTCTAATTTGTGAAATCGATCCAATAGGTAAAATTTCTTGTTGAGACATGATAAGTTTTCTATTTTCAAAATATATTTCTTTTTGCCAGATGTAAAAATGAAGTTTCCTGATATCGTTTTGATTCCAGGTTTTTTTATGTTTAGAGAATAGTTGAATTTTTCAAACTGAATTTTGTTCCATTGAATGTTGAATTCATTTCCTTTTTTAATTAGCTCCTTAAATTCATCTGGTTTACTAATATATCTAGTTTTAAACAAAGACCAACTTATTAAGTCAAGTTCATCTTTAATGGTGTTTCTTTCCATTTCATCATTAATATGATTGATATAACCATTTAATATTATATTTCTGTCAGGTTTAAGAGATTGATATGAATTTTCATCCCCTTTTTTAAGCGAGTTCAGAAAGGTTTTTGTGAAATCCTTAATTAAAGCTGTATCAGTTTTTTCTAGATAAACACATCTATCACCAATTTTTGTTAGCGACGAAATTAAAGAGTGTAAAGTTAACTTTGCTTTATCTCTGTTGTATTCTTTACCATAATTAATGCTGATTGAATAAACATTAGAGTCTGAGTGAATAAAGGCTGTGAAATTAGAATTAGTTAATGTGTCTAGTTGATAATGGATATTGACTAGACTGGAGCTGTTTCCTAATAAAAAAGTATCTGTTTTGCTCATGTACGAAAAGTCATCTCTATTTTTGATTTTATAAAAATAGTCTTGAAGGAAAAAGTAAAGAGAGGTTTCTTTTCCTGCAAAATCAAAAATAATATCAAAAGGAGAGTTTTTGTCTTTTATAATCAATGGAAATAAATGACCTTTTATTGTGTAATTCCCATTGTTACAAAAACTGATTTTTAAAGAATCATTCTGGTAAGTTTGCTTACAATCTTGTGAAAAGACTAAAGCTGCTGAAAGGCAGAGGAGTAGAGTTGCGAGTTTCTTCATTTTGTTGTTGATGCTAAAATAAAAAGTCCTACCGGTTAAGGTAGGACTTCGGATATAATTTAATGTTGTTGCTATTCCGCTTTATCCTCGTCTTTTTTAGTGACTTTTTTTGATTTAACAACTTTCATTGTGATTTCGGATTTCTTTTCATCGAAATCAACTTTCACAGTGTCACCCTCATGGAGCTTTGAAGTTAATATTTCTTCAGCTAATGCGTCTTCAAGATATTTCTGAATAGCTCTTTTTAAAGGACGCGCACCATATTCAGCATCATATCCTTTATCAGCAATAAAGTCTTTAGCATTTTCAGATAATTCGATATTAAATCCTAGATCATTAACTCTTGAGAATAATTTAGATAATTCAATATCAATGATTTTGTGAATATCTTCTCTTTTTAAAGAATTAAACAGTATTACATCGTCAATTCTGTTTAAGAACTCAGGTGCAAAAGATTTTTTTAATGCATTTGTAATAACACTTTTTGCATGGTCATCAGCGGCTGATGCTTTTGCAGCAGTATTAAATCCAACTCCAGTTCCAAACTCTTTAAGTTTTCTTGTACCAACGTTCGAAGTCATGATTATTACCGTGTTACGGAAATCAATCTTTCTTCCTAACGAGTCAGTTAAATGACCGTCATCAAGAGCTTGTAATAATAAATTGAATACATCAGGGTGTGCCTTTTCAATCTCGTCCAATAAAACAATAGAATAGGGTTTGCGTCTAACTTTTTCAGTTAATTGTCCCCCTTCTTCGTAACCAACATATCCAGGAGGCGCTCCAACTAATCTTGAAATAGCAAATTTCTCCATGTATTCAGACATGTCAATTCTAATTAGCGACTCCTCGCTATCAAACATAAATTTTGCTAATTCCTTAGTTAATTGCGTTTTACCGACTCCAGTTGGCCCAAGGAATATGAATGATCCAATTGGTTTGTTCGGATCTTTTAAACCAACTCTATTACGTTGAATAGCTTTAACAACTTTTTTAATTGCATCATCTTGTCCAATAACTTTTCCTTCAAGTTCTTCAGACATTTTTGCAAGTCGACCTTGTTCTTTTTCTGCAACTCTTTTAGTTGGAATACCAGTCATCATAGCAATTACCTCAGCAACATCGTCCTCAGTAACTGTTTCTCTATGATCTTTAATATCTTCTTCCCACTTGGCTTTAGCCTCGTCAAGCTTCTCGTTTAGTTGTCTCTCTTTATCTCTTAAGCGTGCAGCTTCTTCGTATTTTTGAGATTTTACAACTTTGTTTTTTTCCTCTTTAACATCTTCAATGTCCTTTTCTATTTGAATAATTTCAACAGGAACATTAATGTTAGTAATATGAACTCTTGAACCAGCTTCATCAAGAGCATCTAAAGCTTTGTCTGGTAAATGACGATCAGTAATGAATCTGTTTGTCATTTTAACACAAGCTTCAATAGCTTCTGGAGTATAATTTACATTATGGTGATCCTCGTAACGTGCTTTAACATTATTAAGGATTTCAATTGTCTCATCAATTGAAGTAGGTTCAACTAATACTTTCTGGAATCTTCTTTCTAACGCACCGTCCTTCTCAATGTACTGACGGAATTCATCTAGAGTAGTCGCTCCAATACATTGTATTTCACCTCGTGCTAAAGCAGGTTTAAACATATTAGATGCATCTAAAGATCCTGAAGCTCCTCCGGCACCAATAATAGTATGTATTTCATCTATGAATAAGATAATCTCAGGAGACTTTTCTAATTCATTCATTACAGCTTTCATTCTCTCTTCAAATTGCCCTCGGTATTTTGTACCTGCAACAAGAGAGGCTAGGTCAAGAGTTACGATTCTTTTACCGAATAAAACTCTTGATACTTTTCTTTGGACAATTTTTAGTGCCAATCCCTCTGCAATGGCAGATTTACCAACACCCGGTTCTCCAATTAGGATAGGGTTGTTTTTCTTTCTTCTAGATAAAATTTGAGAAACTCTTTCGATTTCTCCGCTACGACCTACAATTGGGTCAAGCTTTCCATCTAGCGCCATTTGTGTTAAATCTCTTCCGAAGTTATCAAGAACGGGAGTTTTTGATTTTGTATCGCCTGGTTTTTTCGATGAATACCCACCGCCACCAGCAGCACCTTCATTTGTATCATTGTCATCATCAGCATGTCCTCCCGGGAACTCTGCTTTTGGATCTGTTTCTTCTTCAATCATGTCCATTTCGTTTTTCACAGCTTCATAATCAACGTTGAAATCTTCAAAAACATTGGTTACTACGTTGTCATCGTCTTTAAGAATACTTAATAATAGGTGTTCAGTACCTATTAAAGTACTCTTGAAAAGTTTTGCTTCAAGGTAAGTTATCTTTAATGCTCTTTCAGCTTGCTTTACTAAAGAGATGTTTCCGCTTTGGTTAAAATTATTTGACTTTGGTTTTATTTCGTTTTCAATTGCTTTTCTTACTTCTTGTAAGTTTACATTTATGGCCTTTAAAATTTTAATGGCATTTCCTTCTCCCTCTCTTAGTATACCTAGGAATAAATGCTCCACTCCAATGTAGTCGTGTCCAAGTCTTAAGGCTTCTTCTCGACTGTAAGTGATAACATCTTTTACTCTTGGTGAAAACTTCGCTTCCATACGCTTCAATTTATATCCGTACTAATCTAATGAAAATATTAGTAAGGGTTAGCACTCAAATATACTAACGAGACAATTTTTTGGTTTGTTCGCTCAAAGTCTTCTTATTAACAAAAATTTGTTGGAAAGTCCCTTTTTACATAGGGTTTTCAAAGGTTCTTATTTGTTATTTTAGTCCTCTTGTATCCCGCCCAAACTTAGGGCGAATTTAGAAAGAGAGTTAAATCAAAAATTCATTAGCAAAACATGGCTGAAGGAGAAAGAATAGTTAAAGTCGACATTGAGGAAACAATGAAAGCGGCATACATCGATTATTCGATGTCTGTAATTGTTTCCAGAGCATTACCAGATGTAAGAGATGGTTTAAAACCAGTACACCGAAGAGTTTTATTCGGGATGATGGATTTAGGTATATCGTCATCAAAACCTCATAAAAAATCAGCTAGAATAGTAGGGGAAGTACTAGGTAAGTATCACCCACATGGTGATTCATCTGTATATGACACAATGGTTCGTATGGCTCAAAGTTGGAGTTTGCGTTACCCTTTAGTTGATGGGCAAGGTAACTTTGGTTCAGTTGATGGTGATAGCCCAGCTGCAATGCGTTATACTGAGGCTAGGTTAAAGAAAATAGCTGAAGAGACTTTAAGAGATATAGAAAAGGATACTGTAGATCATGAGTTGAACTTTGATGATACAATCATGGAGCCAACTGTTCTGCCTACAGTAATTCCTAACTTATTACTAAATGGAGCAAGTGGTATTGCTGTTGGTATGGCTACTAACATGGCACCACATAACTTAACAGAGGTAGTAGATGGTATTGTTGCTTACATAGACAATAAGGATATCGAGATTTCTGAGTTAATGCAACACATTAAAGCTCCGGATTTTCCAACAGGAGGTACAATCTACGGTTATGATGGTGTAAAAGAAGCATTTGAAACTGGTAGAGGTAAAGTAGTTATTAGGGGTAAAGCTGAAATCGAGGTTACTAGTACTGGTAAAGAAAGAATTATTGTCACTGAGATTCCTTATTTAGTTAACAAGGCAGAAATGATTAAGAAAACTGCCGACTTAGTTAACGATAAAAAGATTGAAGGTATTTCTGATATCAGAGATGAGTCTGATAGAAATGGAATGAGAATAGTATACGAAATTAAGACCAATGCAATCACAAATGTTGTATTGAATAAATTGTATAAGTACACTCAGTTACAATCTTCATTCTCAGTTAATAACATTGCTTTAGTTAAGGGTCGTCCTGAGGCACTTAATCTTAAAGATATGATTGTTCACTTCGTAGATCATCGATTAGAAGTAATCGTTAGAAGAACGAAGTTTGACTTAAAGAAAGCAGAAGAAAGAGCTCATATTTTAGAAGGTTTAATAATTGCTTCGGATAATATTGATGAAGTAATTGCATTAATTAGAGCTTCTAAGTCTCCGGATGAGGCACGTGAAAAATTAATGACTCGTTTTGATCTTACTGAGATTCAATCGAGAGCAATTGTTGAAATGAGACTTCGCCAGTTAACTGGTCTTGAGCAAGACAAGTTAAGAGCTGAGTATGAGGAAATCATGAAGACAATTGAAGACTTGAAGGATATCTTAGCAAATGAGGAGAGAAGATTTAACATTATAAAAGAAGAATTAACTGAGGTTAAAGAGAAGTATGGTGATGAAAGAAGATCTCAAATTGATTTTGCAGGAGGTAACTTTAGAATTGAAGATATTATCCCTGATAAAGAAGTTGTAGTTACTATTTCTCACTTGGGTTATATTAAACGTACTGAATTGAGCGAATACAAAACTCAAAACAGAGGTGGTGTTGGTTCAAGAGGTTCGGCTACAAGAAACGAAGATTTCCTAGAAACTTTATTCTTTGCTACTAACCATAACTGGCTGTTAGTATTTACTGAAAAAGGAAAATGTTTCTGGATGAGAGTTTTTGATATTCCTGAAGGAAATAAAACTGCTAAAGGTAGAGCAATCCAAAACTTAATAAATATTGAGCGTGACGATAAAGTAATGGCTTATATAAATGTTCAGGATTTGAAAGATGAAGAATATTGTAAAAACAATTTCATTATCATGTGTACTAAGAATGGGGTTATCAAGAAAACTTCATTAGAGGCATATTCAAGACCAAGAACAAACGGTATTAACGCTATAAATGTTCGTGAGGATGATCAATTGTTAGAGGCTAAACTAACCAATGGTTCTAATGAAATCTTGATGGCTGTTAAGTCTGGTAGATGTATTAGATTTAACGAATCTACTGTTAGACCAATGGGTAGAACTGCAACGGGGGTTAGAGGTATTACATTAGGTGGTGCTAAAGACGAAGTTGTTGGTATGGTTTGTATTGAAAATCCTGAAGAAGAAACAGTATTAGTTGTTTCAGAGAACGGATATGGTAAGCGTACTTACTTAAACGACCCTGAAGATGGAGAGCCTGTTTACAGAATTACTAATAGAGGAGGAAAAGGTGTTAAGACTCTGAATGTTACTGAAAAGACTGGAGATTTAATCGCTATTAAATCTGTTACAGATGAGCATGACTTAATGATTATTAACAAATCTGGTATTGCTATCAGAATGGTTGTTGAGGAAATGAGAGTTATGGGTAGAGCAACTCAAGGAGTTAAATTGATTAACTTGAAGGGTAAAGATCAAATAGCTGCTGTTGCTAAGGTGCCAACTTCTAAAGATGAAGAAGGCGAGGAATTTGAAGGTGAAGTTTCTGAAGGAGATGTTTCAAATGAAACTCAAGAAGAAGGAGGAGAAGAATAGATATAATTAAACCTTAAATATTAAGCCCTACAATTTAATGGTGGGGCTTTTTGTTTGTTTTAAGATGTAATGAGTTGATATTGGGCTATGACTATAGTGGATCAGTCCCAAAAGTTGGGGAGAAGTTTAAATAAACGTAACTTGCTTTGATTAAAGATTTGAGTTTTGGAAGGTTATTTAGATTTGATAAAGATGATTTTACCAGAGATTTTGGTGGATCACTTTGAGTTAACAGATT
>CAXRIN010000025.1:0-25692 GCA_964230605.1 Flavobacteriaceae bacterium | reverse complement strand
GATAAAAGGTAAATATCTACAAGCGTATTTAGACGAGTTTTGCTATAAACTTAACAGAAGGTATTTCGGAGAACGATTATTTGATAGACTTGTATTAGCTGTAGCTAAAATTTATAGGTAAGATTGTGGGGAATCAGATTTGATTTTTAAAAATACCGAAACCAAATAAGTGTAATACCGTAAATTCAAACCAAACCGCAACCCAAAAATGCCATGAGACAACTTAAGATCACCAAACAAATCACCAACAGAGAAACTGTATCACTTGATAAATATCTACAAGAAATAGGAAAGGAAGAATTAATCACTCCTGAACATGAAGTAGAGTTAGCAAGAAGGATAAAAGAAGGGGATCAAAAAGCTTTAGATCGTTTAACAAAAGCGAACTTGAGATTCGTTGTTTCTGTTTCTAAACAATATCAGAATCAAGGTTTGTCTTTACCCGATTTGATTAATGAAGGGAATCTAGGTTTGATTAAAGCCGCTCAAAGGTTTGACGAAACAAGGGGGTTTAAGTTTATTTCATATGCTGTTTGGTGGATTAGACAAAGTATTCTTCAAGCTTTGGCAGAACAGGCTAGGATAGTAAGGTTACCGTTAAATAAAATTGGTAATATCAATAAAATTAATAGGACTTTCTCCGAGTTGGAACAGGTTCACGAAAGAGAGCCGTCGGTTGATGAAATTGCGGAAGCTTTAGACTTATCAGCTGATGAAGTTGAAACATCTTTAAGAAATAATACAAGAGCTGTTTCTATGGATGCTCCTCTGGGTGATGATTCTGATGCGGGAACACTTTATGATGTTTTAGGTTCTACAGACTCGAGAAAACCTGATGCTGATTTAATGGATCAGTCATTAAAGGAAGAAGTTGAAAGGGCTTTGCAAACGTTAACGCCAAGGGAGGCTGATGTTTTGAAGTTGTACTTTGGGATTGAACCTTCAGTAAAATCAAATTTAACATTAGAGGAAATTGGGATGAAGTTTGATTTAACTCGGGAGCGAGTAAGACAAATTAAAGAGAAGGCTATACGTCGACTCAAGCATTCTTCCAGAAGCGCAGTTTTGCAAAAATATTTAGGATAGATAAAAGGTCTCGTTTTGAGGCCTTTTTTTATGGAAACTCTATTTCTATATTTACGTAAGTCCAAAAGTTAAATTCAGCTGCGTGAAATTTAAAATTTTAATTTACCTACTTTTTATTCAAGGGTTTGTCTTTTCTAAAGGCACTCATTCTCAAAACTTAGAAGCATTAAGTAATTCAAAAGGTTATCAAGAAACTGTTGACGCTTATATTGATGTAATTAAAGGTTTGGTTAATGATAAGCCAGATTCGAGTATTGTTTACATTGATGAATTGGAGGCTTTTGTGAAAGAATTGGATAGTTCTTTAACTAGCAATGAAGCTTCGAAAATTCTTTTTTACAAAGGAGTTGCTCATTATTTAAAAGGAGAATATGCCGAAGGTCGGTTTTCAATTGAACACTCACTTAATACTGAGCATCAAGATTCATTAGATGGGAAACGATTTTTTTATTTAGCTCTTAACCACAAGAAAGTAGGTAATTATTCTCAAAGTGCGGAGTATTTCATAAAAGCTAGTAAGGATTTTGAAAACACAAAAGATTATTACGCACGAGTTAGTGTTTTAATAAACCTGAGTAATGTACTAAGTAAAACCAAGCAGTATGAAAAGGCTTTAGCATATTTAAATGAAGCGTTATCGTTAGCGGAGTTACATAATTTAAATAAGCTAAACCGAACCATTTATAATGGAATGGGAAATATTTTTCTGGAAATAGGTGATTATGACTTGGCATTAAATCAGTTTACAGCAAGTTATAATGAAGCTAGGATGCAAAGATCTTTAAAGGGACAGTTTTATACGTTAATAAATATTGCTGGAGCAAAAAGGAAATTAGGAGATCATAAAGATGCTTTGACTCACTTGCAAAAGGCCGTAATGCTTTTGGATACTTTAAATAACAAAGGGTTGACATCAAAGGTTTACTATGAACTTGGAGACTTTTTTGCAGAGATGAAGAATAAAAATGAGGCTGAGTTTTATTTATCAAGATCATTAGAGATAGAAGATAGTTCGAATAGTTTTCCTGATATCAAGAATATTTACAAATCCTATCAGGTTCTTTATGAGAATATAGGCGATTACCAAAAGTCATTAGAGTACTTTAAAAAGTATGAAGCAGTTAAGGATGAAATTATTTCTCGCGAAAACACTTTAAAAGTTACGCAATTGAATTCAGAGTTTCAGTTAGATAGAAAAGAAAAGGAGTTAAAGTTATTAGCTAAAGAGAAAGAATTGAAGGAATCTCAGATTGAATCTCAACGTGCTCAAAATGAACGAGATAAATTTTTTATTTATTTGTTAATTGGTTTAGGAGTTTTGCTTCTTGTTTTAGTGTTGGCATTAGCAGGGATAAGTTTTATTCGATCTAAGAAAAATGAAGTTTTAAAAGAGAAGAATGAGGAGCTTGAAGAAAAGAAAAAGGAAATTGAGTCTCAAAACAATGAGCTTGAAATCTTTAATGTCAAATTGGCTGCTACAAATGATGATTTAAAAAGTAAAAACGCTGAGATAAAAAGTCAAAAAGAAGAGCTTCAGTCTCAAAGAGATCTATTGAATGCAACTCATGAGCAACTCAAAGTTCGCAATAAAGATGTAACAGATAGTATTCATTACGCTCAGAAAATTCAACAAGCGCTTCTAAATTCGTCATTTCAAATGGATGCTGTAGGAATAGATCACTTCACTTTTTACAAACCTCGAGATATTGTTAGTGGTGATTTTTACTGGAGTAATACCGTTGGCGATGATTTAATAATTGCGATTGGTGACTGTACTGGTCATGGAGTACCTGGTGCCTTCATGAGTTGTTTGGGTATTTCATTACTAAACGAAATTGTTTTTGGTAGAGTAATATTAGAGCCTCATACTGTTTTAGAAGAATTGAGAAACTCAGTGATTCAGTTAATTGCGACTGACCGTAATGCTGATTTGCAAATTGGGGACGGTATGGATATGGCAATTATGAAGATTAACCTAAAATCAAATAAGCTATCCTTTAGTGGAGCAATGAATGGAATTGTAATAATTTCTGGAGGTGAATTAATCGAGGTTAAAGGAGATAAAAGTCCTATAGGTCAACATATCATACCAAATCACCGATTCACATTACTTGAAAAACAATTATCTCCAGGTGATTTAATTTATGCAACAACAGATGGATACAAAGATCAATTTGGTGGACCAAAAGGTAAGAAGTTAGGGAAGCGCAAATTACATGAAAAGCTTCAAGAAATATCAAGTTTATCAATTCCAGTTCAAAAAGCTGAAATCATAGCTTTTTATAAGAATTGGCGAAAATATGAAGAGCAAGTAGATGATGTTTGTCTCTTTGGAATGCAAATCAAATCCTAATTAGTTCCAAAGATTATTTTCTGGTTTTACATCAGACTTTAAAAGTTGTAAATTTGTGCAACTTTTATTGTTTTATGGAGAAGAGGAAGATTGAATTAATGGCGCCAGCCGGAAACTTTGAGTCGTTAACAGCAGCTTTAAAAGCTGGTGCAGATTCCGTTTATTTTGGTGTTGAACAATTGAATATGAGGGCTAGAGCAACCATGAATTTTACCATGGAGGATTTGCCCGAAATTGCTAATCGTTGTCAAGAATATGGTGCTAAATCCTATCTAACTCTAAATACAATAATTTATGATCATGACCTTTCTTTAATAAAGAGAATTATTTCGCAAGTTAAAGAAGCTGGTATTTCTGCTGTTATTGCGGCTGATCAAGCTGTAATAATGCATGCTAAATCACAAGGCGTAGAGGTGCATATATCAACGCAGGTTAATGTTACCAATATAGAAACGGTGAAGTTTTATGCCAACTTTGCTGATGTTATGGTATTGGCTAGGGAGTTGAGTGTGAAGCAAATGAAACAGATTTGTGATCAAATTGTGAAAGAGGATGTACGAGGGCCAAGTGGTAATTTAGTTGAAGTTGAAGTTTTCTCTCATGGCGCTCTATGTATGGCTGTTTCAGGTAAGTGCTACTTGAGTTTGCATAGCCATAATAGCTCAGCTAATAGAGGTGCTTGTATTCAAAACTGTAGAAGAACATACAAAGTAATTGATTTAGAGGACGGGAATGAGCTTGAGATTGATAACCAGTACATCATGTCTCCAAAAGATTTGTGTACAATTGACTTTCTTGATCAGTTGTTAGATACAGGGATAACAGTTATGAAAATTGAAGGACGTGGTCGTGCCCCTGAATATGTGAAAACTGTTATTGAATGTTATAGAGAAGCTATCGATGCTTACTTTGAAGGTGATTACACGCCTGAAAAAGTGAAGGGTTGGATGAGTAGATTGGAAAAGGTTTATAATAAAGGATTCTGGTCTGGTTATTATTTGGGGCAAAAAATGGGAGAATGGAGTGATCAACATGGATCTCATGCAACAATAAGAAAAATTTTCCTTGGAAGAGGAATGAAGTATTACTCAAAACAAGGGGTTGGTGAATTTAAAATAGATAGTCATTCCTTAAAAAAGGGAGATCAAATTTTAATTACAGGACCAACTACAGGGGTGATTGAAATGGAGGTAGAGGAGATTAGAGTAGATTATAATGCTGTTGATGAAGCAAAAAAAGGTGATGAAGTAAGTTTCAAAGTTGAAAAAATTCGTCCATCTGATAAGTTATATAAAGTTGTTCCCGCTTAATGGTAATTATTACTCAAAAGAGAGACAAGTGTATTGGTTGTAATTATTGTGTTGAAATAGCTTACAATCAATGGCGTATGAGTAAAAAAGATGGGAAAAGTACATTGATAGGTTCAGTTAATAAAAAAGGATTTCATACACTGAAGGTAGGTGATGAATTTCTTGATGAGAATGAGCGCGCCGCTGAGGCCTGTCCCGTAAATATTATTAAAGTAACTCATATTTAAAGTTGAAGCTTTCAAACAGGAGCTAATCCGTTTTATATTTGAACTATGTCAACAAACGCTATCATATTAATAGAGTGCAAAGACCAGCAGGGGATTGTTAGCTCGGTAACTGAGTTTATTTACAGTAATCAAGGTAATATAATAGAGTTGGATCAACATACCGATCATGAAAACAATCACTTTTTCATGAGAGTTGAATGGTCTTTAGAGAAATTTACAATTCAAAAAGACAAAATTGCTGAATATTTCGATACACTTTTAGCTAAACGTTTTGAAATCAGATTCAATATTTACTTTACGGATGAAAAGCCGAAAATGGGATTGTTCGTGACTAAATTATCACATTGTTTATTTGATATCTTAGGTCGTTGGCAAAGTGGTGAATTGGATTTGGATATTCCTGTTGTGATTAGTAATCATGAGGATTTAAGGGATGTTGTTGAGAAGTTTGGAATTCCATTTTATCACTTACCAATCACGAAAGAAAATAAAGCAGATCAAGAGGCGAAACAATTTGAAATACTAGATCAGTTCAAAGTTGATTTTGTTGTTTTAGCTCGTTACATGCAAATTTTGAGTCCAGAGTTTATTAATAGATATAAAAACAAGATTATAAATATTCATCATTCATTTTTACCTGCTTTTGTCGGTGCAAAGCCTTATCATGCAGCGTTTGAAAGAGGGGTGAAAATTATTGGTGCAACTGGTCATTATGTAACTCAAGATTTGGATGAAGGTCCGATTATTGAACAAAATGTGGCAAGAGTTACGCATAGAAATTGTGTGAATGATTTAGTTAAAATTGGTCAGGATGTTGAGAAGATTGTCTTGTCTAAAGCTATAAAGTTGCACATTGAAAGAAGAACATTAGTTGTTGGGAATAAAACGATTGTTTTTAATTAAGTCGCAATTGTGATTTAAGTAACTAAAACAACCTTTATTAATTCCATATCTTTGCAAAAAAGCACATTATGAAATTAGCACTACTTACTATTGGAATGTTAGCACTTGCTTTTGCAGGTATTGCAATTAAATTAATTGTGAAAAAGGATGGAGAATTTTCGGGAACATGTGCTTCAAAAAATCCTGTTCTTAATTCGGAAAATGAGCCTTGTTCATTTTGTGGTGCGCAACCAGGAGAGAAGTGTGAAGGCGACGATAACAAGGCCGCTTAATAAAATCTTAAGATTCAGGTTGAACTGGGTAGAGGAGTTTGTCCTCTAAGTTTGTAGAAACATAAGTTTGTAGTTCGCCATTTTCATCTTCATAAACTATCAAAGCATAAATTCCTAAACCTCCTGTTTCAACTAAAGGAATTATATCTTCTAATCT
Organism: Flavobacteriaceae bacterium; assembly: GCA_964230605.1. Classification (GTDB taxonomy): domain Bacteria; phylum Bacteroidota; class Bacteroidia; order Flavobacteriales_C. Next base: position 19,384 of record CAXRIN010000025.1, on the reverse strand, counting down.
CATAACCATAAATGCTGTTGCTAGTGCATCAGCTCTTATAGCTTCATCAGCCAAAACCGCTGCACTTAAAATGTTGTTTTGCGCAGGTCTTCCAGTTCTAGGATCGATTGAATGAACAATTTTTTTACCACCTTCTTCTCTGAACTTTCTGTAATTTCCTGATACAGCAATTGCTCTAAAATTAGTGTCCATTTTAACTGTAGCTATTTCACCTTGTCCTCCTTCAAGTTCCGTGTTTGGGTGTTCAATTTGAACAAGCCATGGCTTATAGTCTAGTTTACTTCCTTGAGCTACGATTTCTCCTCCTACATTTACTAAGAAGTCACCAATTCCGATTTCAAAGTTTAAGAAATCTGCAATTTCGTCTGATGTGTAGCCTTGAGCTATTGCATCGAAAGTTACTTGAACGACTGAGTCGTCTTTGCAAATGAAATTATCATTAAAATCACCGTCAAGCATTTCTTTGAAAGTATTGTAAACAATGTCTCCATCTAAAATTAGGTATTCAAAACCAACAAAATCAGTAAGGTCATAAATAATAGAATCGCGGTAGTTGGCGATAATAGAATCTTTATCTAATGAATCGGGAAGGTTTTGAAAAAGTGTGTCGAAATTGTATGGGTTTGCACCAAATCCCCATAAGTTAACTAAAGGCTTAACAGTGGGGTCGAAGGCTCCATCAGAAATAACATTAATTTCATCCGATTCTTGAAATAATTTTAGAATATGATTGTCTATCAAGAAACAAGAATCCGATTTGTTAAACTTGCTGATTTTGGAGTTTGGATTATAGGTGCTTACTGAAGCATCAATTTCTTTAAGAATAGAGTCAATTTGTTCACTAATAAAGTTTTTTCTATCGATGCTATCAATGTAAATGACCTGAAAGGTTGTTCCTTGAGTATAGCCAGTAATCTCAAATCGCTTGTATTTATCAGGAGCTTTTTCACCGCAACTAAATAAAATTGCGGAGGCTAAAATGCCAATAAAAAAAGATGATAATTTAATTACAAATTTGGGCATTAAGTTGGTTTAATTCAGTTACAAATGCTTAGGTCAAAACCTTTTACTCTATTGAGGTGAATTGGTTACGTGGTTAAAACAATTTTCGAACTTCTTGTTTTATGAATTCAATAGCTTCAATGTTATTTACTTCAAGTTCTTCATTTACACCTAAAATCTTTTTGCTGAATTCAATAGCTTCAGCATTATCAGGAATTTGAGTTCCAGTAACCGAAATAAGCTTAATAGCATCTTCTTTAGCTTTTACAACTCTTTCCCATGATGCTGCAGAAATATAAACCTGTTGAGTGACATTGTGGTTGAATTCGTTTCGTATTTCATTAATAGCTTTCAATTTTAATTGACCCGCAGTCATTCCTGGAGTAATACACCTTTTGACAACTTGAACGGCATCTATTCTTTCTAATAATAAAATGATTCTTTCAAAGGCTTGGAGTCTAACCGGTATAGTAACTTTTATACTTTCCTTTTTAATTTCAAGAATATGTCTTTTGCTTTCAGCTTTTAAAAACCTATCAATAAGTAAATATGAAACTGCACCAACAACAGCCGTTGGAGCAAAAGCTAATAAAATACTGTCGATATCCATTTTTTAAGTGTTTCCACTAAATTACGGAATTTTGATCTTAATTATTACTTCTTAAGTTATCTTACGAGTTCGAGGTTTCCCTGTTTTTCAAAAACATATCCAGTTCGATACATTCCTGAGATGTAATAATGATAAGTACCAGATGGCAGGTTTGTATTATTGAACTTTCCATTAAAGTGTTTAAGCTCAGATTCCGATTCAAAAATAACAGATCCATTTTCATTAGTTATTCTGACGTAAAAATTAGAAACTCCTATAAAAATAGGGAACCAAGTATCGAATTGATTATCTCCATCAGGGGTGAAAGATGAAGGTACATCTACTAATGTAGTGCAGTAATCTAGGTTTACAAAAATTGTGGAATCAATGATGTTATTAATACCCCAGTTTAATTTCATGTCAAGTCTATATTCCCCATCTAATGATGTGATTAAAACCGAGTCACTCCCCATGAATATATGATTATTGCCATTCATTCTGTACCACTTGTATTCAGAAATTAATGGGTCATATGCTATGAGTTTGACAAAATTGTTCTTGTAAAAGCATTCTTCAATTTCATTGCTTCCAGTTAAAATATGAATAGGAGTTGTTGACTCAGTGAAGTAAGGGGATAGTTTCTGGGTTTCGTCTTGTTCGCCAGCAATTCTTTCTTTCGCGCATGCAAAAAGTAAAAAGCAAGAAAATATGATTGAAAAAAATTTCATTAAAATCTGTAGTTAACAGTAGCCGCTATGTGTCCTTGTCTTTCTGTGAAATTGTCAAGGTTAAGCTGGTTCTTTTGTAAGTCAGTTAAATCTTTAGAGTTGATAGAGAAAAAGGCTCTGATTTTTTTGTTGTGTTCGTAGCCGATTGATAATTTTTTACTTGATAATTTCTCGTATTCAAATGTTGCAAAAAGTCTCTCATTGTATGTTATTCCTATTGAAGGAGTGTAATAATTAAATAGTTCTTTTTCATATTTAAATAAACCACTTGCTTTAATATTTATAAATTCAGGAGAGTGAATTCCTCCAATAAAAGTTTGTTTCAATAAAGCAATATTATTTTTGTTACTATAGTTTTGAGTAGCAATATTCATAGCTGAATATCCAACAAAGAAATAAGGGTGATTTAAAAATGCACCTGTGTGTTGATATGAACTATATTCTGTTTTTGATTTTAGATTCCCAAGTTCAGTTGTAAAAATATAATCATCAAAAGAGGCTTTTTCTCTTAGTGTTAGTTTGCTAACAGCTAAGTTTTGACTTTTGAAAGAAGAACCAAGTCCAAACCTAAAATCAAAATCTTTGAAAAACTTCTTCGAGTAACTTGCATAAATACTTGTTTCTCTGTTGTTCCAGTTCTTTTTCAATTGATAAGTGTAATAACCACCTAACGACCAGTTTTTATTTATTCTTCTCTCATATCCTCCAGAATAGATTAAAGGTTGTACAAAATTTAATTCACCTTGTTTATCCCAGTTCTTATCAACGAATTCCCAGTCATTATAATAGTTTAAAGAGATATTGTTTTTATCATATAATCCCGTTACAGCAGCGTTTTCCCAAAAGTTTAGCCAAAGCGAAGCTGCTGGGTGAATTGTACGTTCAATAGCATTAGATTTTTTGTCATTTATTTGCTTTGTAATTAATTCAATAGGGCTACAAAGTTCAATTTTGTTAAATGCTAATGTGATTTTATTTAACTCAGGAGTTGTACTTTCTTCAAAGCTTACATTGTTTAAATTCTCTTTTTTCTTCTTGAAATCGGTGGTTTTAAAATTTTCTTCCTTTTTTGAGTTAGCAATTTTATTTGTTGAGAATTCTATTCCTATTAGCTCATTTGAGCTATGGTTTGATTCTTCAATTTGCTCATCAGATTGATTGCCGTTTTCAAATTTAGATAAGGAAGAGTCATTTTTGTTCTCTAATGATATATTTGATTTTGGAGTGTTTGTTTCTTTAACTAAACCTGAATCTTTTTTATCAATCGATAAAATACCAATTCCTGACCCTAACAAAAGTAGAATTGCCGCCGCAGCTCTCCAGATGATTTTTTTACGTCTGTTAGCATTAAGTATTTTTTCAAATTGTGACCAATGTTTAGGATTGAATTCAATTTTGCCTTTTTCTAAAGTGAATTTAATTCCACGTTCGAATTTCGATAAGTTGCTTTCTGAAAGCTTTTTGGAAAATTCGCTCCAGTTAGGTTGGCTTGATGTAACCTCACTGTTATTTATTTTATTCTTTAGTTCTTTTTCAAATTGATCAAGCGAATTAACATTTTTACTAAAGTTATCCCAACTGCCCAATGGAATTGTAACTTCAGCATTTGAGAATGTATCTTTAATTTTATCTTCAAATGGGGTAGGTGAAGGCGATTCAGAAAGTTTGTTTTCTATCTGATTCCAATGATCTGGGTTAAAGTTAAATTCCCCTTCAGCTAATTTCTTTCGTATTTCGTCTTCAAACTTTCCCATAATGACTATCCAGCCATTTTCTCAATTTTTTCTAATAACATCTTTTTCATGTTAACCTTTGCTTTTGAAAGGTTTGATTTAGAGGTTCCAACACTTATGTTTAGTATTTCAGCAATTTCTTGATGAGAATAGCCGTCAACTATGTACATATTAAAAACACTCCTATAGGCAGGACTTAAAAATTGAATTAATTCCAAAAGGTCGTTGAAGCTTACATGTTCTAGAATGCCTGCATCTTCTTCTTCATCAACTTGAATACTTCCATGGGTGTCATCAAGTTCAATCATTTGATTGTTTACTTTGTTTTTTCGAATGTGGTCAATGCAGGTGTTAACCATAATTCGACGCACCCAACCTTCAAAAGAGCCTTGCTTTCCATATTTGGGAAGATTTTTAAAAACCTTTATAAATGCTTCCTGAAACATATCTACAGCTTCATCATATCCATTACCATACCTCATGCATACAGCCATCATTTTACCATAGAAATGTTCATACAAAGCCTGTTGAGCACGACGGTCACCGTCAATACAACCTTGTATTATGAGGTCTTGATTTAACATGAGTAAGTAATAAAAGTTCTGCTAGTGGGCAGACGGTCTTAGTTTGTAATGGTTGCTTCATTAAATTTAGTCATTTACACAGTAGTTAACAATATGTTCAAAAAACTAATGTGAATGAGGGCTGAAATCACTTTTATAGGTATTACCTTTATTGTCCAAAATTTTGAAAAATGACAGATTGGTTTACGGTAAAGATTAAATACTTGAAGCAAAATCCTGAAGATGGTTCAATTCAAAGTAAAAGCGAGTCTTATATGCTTAATGCATTAAGTTTTACTGAAGCTGAAGCAAGATTGCAAGGGATTTTAGAAGAGTATATCTCTGAGTATAATTTAATAGCTTGTGCAAAAACAAATATTCAAGATGTTATTATTGATGAGGCTTTTGATTATTTCTACAAGGTGAAAGTTAGCTACATTAGTGCTGATCCAGATTCAGGGAAAGAGAAGAAGATCAACGAAAATTATATCATCCAAGCAGGCGGTTTAAAAGATGCTTATGAAAAAATGGAGGGTAGATTGAAAGGTTCAATTGTTGACTGGGAAATACCTTCAATTACTAAAACTACTGTAGTAGACGTTTTTCCATACATAGAGGAATCTGTGGTTGAAAAGTCTGAAGATGAAGTAGAGGAAGAAGCTTAAAGATTGATTTAAATCGTAATAAAAAAATAAGGTCTCGAAAGAGACCTTATTTTTTTATTAATGTTGTTACTTCGGAGGTGTTATTCAGAAAAACTATTTTGATAAAATACCTTCCTTCTTTTAATTGGGAAATATTAAGATTTTGTAATGATTCAAAATTTTGAATTTCTTTCGAGAATACCTTTGATCCAAGCAGATTAAATATTTCTATGGTTTTGACTTCAGAGTTAGAATTAATTGAAATTTCATTAACACCAGGGTTAGGGTAAATATCAAAATTTCCCGCATAACTAAAAATGAATGTTGCCAATAAAATAAATGTCAAAATAACTCGTTTCATAATCTTAGGTTTACTTTCATAATTCACTTTTTATGAAAAGTAACACTTCCGTTACGTATTTTCTTCAAATTTGATTTCGTTTTAACATAATCTTAGAGTTTTACCAACCGTATTAACTTTTTTTAAATTTGTGTAAACGGTTTAAGCTTTCTTTTCGTTAACAAATTTGTTAATCTTGAATATAAGTTAGACTGATCGTCTTGTTCATGAGTGAAAATGAGTTCCCTTCTGTATTTAATAAACTAAAGATTAATGCTTTGGTTGTTGATGATATGGAGCTAAACCGAGATCTTGCTAAAAAGATGTTAGAGGATTTTGGATGTACTGTTACCGAAGCCGATTCTGGAGAACAAGCTTATGAATTATATTTTCAAAACGCCTTTGATGTTGTTTTTATGGATTTACAAATGCCTGGTAAAACTGGTGATCAGGTTGTTTCTGATATAAAAAAACAATCGGCAAATCATGCTCTTTTTATCGCTTTGAGCGCAAATTTAATGGAGTCCGAAACAGATAGGTTTACAGCGTTAGGTTTTGATGACTTTGTTTCTAAGCCAGTTACCTATGATAAGTTGAAGGATTGCTTATCCAAATGGTATGATTTTGATGGTTTGAATAATTCTAATTCTGATTTTCTAGATGGAGATGGATTTTTAATTGATTATCAAAAACTGTCACAAAACGTAAGTTTAATGGGGGGGCGAAAAGATTTTTATTAAGTTCATTGATAAATTCTTACAAGAAAATAGAATAATTTGGGAATTGTTAGAGGCTGCCTTTCATGCTACGATAGAGAGGCTTTGTTATCGAATATTCATAAATTATCAGGTATTTCTACTTCAATGTGTGCTGATGGATATTATGAATTGTTAAATGCTGTTTATCAAACATTAAAACAAAAAGGCGAAATTTCGGAGGAGGAAATGAAAATGTTGCATACTTCAAGCTATCAATTGGAGGATGATTTTAAAAAATTGAAGTTATCATGGCAGAGAAAAGGATTTTAATTGTTGATGATGCAATATTTCAATCTGAGATATTAGCTGAAGTTTTCGGGAACCAATTTGGTGAAAAATTAGATGTTGATGTTGCAAAGGATTTTAAAAGTGTTCAGCAACTTTTTCTCAATAATGACTATGATTTAATTCTTACAGATTACCTTTTGGGTTCAGTAGGGACAGGTGTTGAGCTTAAAGAAAAGGTGGATGCTGAAATTGATTACGATGCTGATTGGGTATTGATGTCTGCTTTAGATGTCGATTCTCTTCGGGAAAACCATAGAGATGCTGGTTTTAAAGGTTTTGTACATAAATCCGACTACGCCGAAATTTGCCAAAAAGTTGGTTTGATTTTATTCCCATAATCTTATAGGTTAATAGATATTTCAAAAGTTAAATTCCTTAGCTTATCCATTCATTATAGTTATTTTTGCGCTCACAAATTATTGTTATGCGCGGTCTGCTTAATTTTCTATTTTCAACTCGATTCACAACAATCCTTTTATTCGTTTTTGCCTACGCTATAGCTGCAGCAACTTTTATGGAAAACGAATACGGAACAACTACTGCTAGGATTGAAATCTTTAGATCAAAATGGCTTGAGTTAGTAATGGTGTTATTGGTTGTTAATTTCATTGGTAACATCAAGAAATACAATATGATTAGCCAGAAAAAATGGCCGAGTTTAGTGTTTCATTTAGCATTCGTAGTTATAATAATTGGTGCAGGGATAACTCGATATTTTGGTTCAGAGGGCATGATGCCAATTAGAGAAGGGAAGACCAGCAATATAATGTATTCGGCTGAACCTTATTTAAGTATTGAAATTACGGATCCTAGGAAACCTAAAGAAGATGAAAGAGCATCACTAGGTTACACAAAAGCCATGTTAATGGCAGAAACTACAAACAATGACTTTGAAGTGCCTTTTGATTTTGGGGATGGACAAGAAGTTAAAGTGTCCTATGTAGATTATATCTCGAATGCTGATTACAAACTTTATGAAAATATTCAAGGCGGTTCTGATGTGCTTGAAGTTGTTACAACCGATGGAACTGGTAGGCAAATTGTACACATTGAATCCGGAAAAGCTGAGTGGGTTGGTAGAGCATTAATTTCATTTAATGATCCTTCAATAAAAGGAGCGGTTTCAGTTATACAAAAAGGAGATTCTTTCCTGATTATGTCACCAGAGTTGATTCCAAGAAGAAGAATGAGAGATCAAATGGTTGATACTGTTTTTCCAAATATTCCGAAGGTGATGGATTTTGCACAGTTACACATGATTAACGGGACGCAAGTTGTTTTCAAGCAGAAATATGAAAATGCAGTAAAGAATTTAGAAACTATTGAAGGTGAAAGTAAAAAGGGAGATGCTTTGAAAATTAAATTGCAGGTTGGCGATCAATCAACTGAGCGAGTTCTATTTGGTGGCCCTGAGAAAATAGGCGCTCCAGAATACATCAGTTTTATGGGGTATATTATGAGAGCTTCTTATGGTTCAAAAGAGGTAAAGCTTCCATTTAGCATAAGGTTAGATGATTTTATCTTGGAGAGATATCCAGGCTCGAATAATCCTTCTGGTTACAAATCCGAAGTTACTTTGTTAGATGAAACAAATAACGTTGTTGAACAACATTCAATTTTCATGAACAATGTCCTGGATTATAAAGGGTACAGGTTTTTTCAAAGTAGTTATGATCCTGATGAAGGAGGTACTAGCTTATCTGTGAATCATGATGCTGTTGGTACTTGGGTAACTTACTTTGGGTATATTCTTTTAGGGTTAGGATTTGTTTTGTCTTTATCAAATAAAAACTCTCGTTTTGTAGGGTTAATGCGAAAAGTAAAAGAGTCAACAGAGAAGAAAAAGGCACTTGTTTCATTAATATTTCTTTTGTCATTCACTGGAATTAATGCTCAAGAACCTGGTGAGATTGATATGCTTGGTGGTAAGAAAATGGAAATGGTTGATGATCATGCTGGTCATGATCATTCGGGTCATAACCATTCACACGATGAAGCTTTAGCTGGTCCATTAGGAGGAGAAACTGATAATGGTGCAAAAAGAATTCCTCAAAGTCATGCAGAAGCTTTTGGTCGTTTATTAGTACAAGGGTTTAACGATCGTTATGAGCCAGTAAATACTTTAGCATTTGATGTTTGTCGAAAAATTAATTATTCAGAACATATTAAACTGGATAATGGTGAAGAATTTACTCCGGAGCAGTTTTTGTTGGAGATGATGGTTAATGGAAAATACTTTGAGGACAAAAAGATTATCTACCTAGATAGTAAAAATGATACGCTTTTAAAATATTTAGGAGTTAAGGATGGAAGTAGGGTTTCATTTCTTGATTTTTTCAAGGATAAAGGTGAGAGTAAGGTGAATGATTTCATTTCCAAGGCAATGCAAAAAGCACCTAATAAGCGCACGAAGTGGGATAATGAAATGATTAAGATTGCCGAAAAGTTAGAGGTTTTTTACAAGGCACAAAGAGGGGAGTTGCTCAGAATTTACCCTGCGTTAGATCCAGCCAAAGAAAATAAGTGGGTGAGTATTTATGATGATGAGTCTTTAAAGCCGCTTAAAGGTAAATTAACCAATGGCGATGCTGAATTAGATTTGTCTCAGTTTACTTATATGAAATTGTTTGCTCAGTATCTTTCTTTTTTAAGAATGGAGGATTATAAGCAAGCTGAAGGAATGTTGACTTTAATTGGTCAAATCCAGAGAAAGTATACTCCCGAGGATTTTTTGCCTTCTCCAGAAAAAGTGCAAACAGAGATTGATTATAATAACTCAGGGATATTTAAAACTGCTAGAAATTACTATTTAATTTTTTCTTTTATTCTTTTAATTCTTGCCATTAATCATGAATTAAATCTTCATAAGAAGACTGCTTTGAGAAAGATTATTCTTTGGGTAATTTACTTGTTTTCTGCTGCTTGCGCAGGTGTGTTTTTGTATCACGCATACGGATTAATAATTCGTTGGTATTTAACAGGACATGCACCCTGGAGTAATGGTTACGAAGCTTTAGTGTTTATATCATGGACCGCCGTATTAGCTGGGTTTATTTTCTTTAGATATTCAAAAATCGTGTTAGCTGGAGCGGCTTTAATTGCTTCTATTATAATCGCGGTTGCCGGATTGGAAACAATGGATCCACAATTAACTTCTTTGGTGCCTGTCTTGAAATCATACTGGTTGATCATTCATGTAGCTTGTATGACTTCGAGTTATGGTTTCTTTGGTTTGGGAGCTGTTTTAGGTTTTGTGGTTATTTTCATGATGTTAATTAAAACACAATCTAATGCCAAAAGGATAAACCTTTCAATTTCAGGTCTTACTTACATCAATGAAATGATTGTAACTGTTGGTGTTGTTTTAGCTACGATAGGAACATTCTTAGGAGGTGTTTGGGCAAATGAATCTTGGGGAAGATATTGGGGATGGGATGCTAAAGAAACGTGGGCATTAATCATTGTGATTGTATATGCTATGCAGCTTCATTTCAGATTTGTACCAGGGTTAATCCGCACTAAGTTTTTCTTCAATGCTTGGGGATCAATAGTTGGATTTGGAACTGTATGTATGACATATTTCGGGGTGAATTATTACTTCTCTAATAGTATTCATTCATATGCTGCTGGTGATCCTCCTGCATTTCCTTTATGGATTTGGCAAACCATTATTGCTGTTTTACTTGTTACTATAATTGCAGGAATAAGAAATCACAAAGTCGATCAAAAACTGTAGAGGCGTTCTGTTGCGCGTCTAATTTTATAATGTAATAATGTAGTGGCCTATGAAAATAGGCCATTGTATTATTTAGTTTTTAAGGAGGCTATTTTGATGTGATATTTTTAAGACGCGCCTCGGCACGTCTCAACAGATTAATCAATTATTCTTCTTTGCTTTCCTAATCTACCTAGGTTTTGCTTAACCATTTTGCGAGCTATCCAAGCGATTCTTCTTTTAGTAGATTTCTTTTTAGATGAAATAGTAGAACTTAAAAATCCGTTGTGAGATCCTTGTTCAACCAAAGGAGGATGAGCCCAATACATTTTTATAATGTCGTTATTAATCAATTCGTTGTGAAACCAATCAATAATAAAATCACATTTATTTGATTTTAAATATTCAATAGCTGATTTTGCACCTTGTAAATCAATTAGATAAGCTCCGGCCATTCTTCCTCGATTTGCTCGATAGAGTAATCTTCCTTTTTGAGTTTGCTGGTAACTAGGGAAAGTTAAAGTTGTATTTTCTAAGGAAATAATAAAGCCGGGTTCTAGATTTTTAATTTCAGGCAAAAGCTTCTCTAGTTTAGTATTAAAATCGCCCAGAAAGAAGGGGTCATTTTCAAATATTAAACCATATGGTTCTCCTGATTGAATCAATCTATCAAATGCAAAGAAGTGGTTTAAAGTACAGCTAATACCGCCTTTGGAGTATTTGTTTAAAATATTTGGAGTGAAATATTGATCAAGTAATTCCTTGGAAAAGTTAGAAGGCGAACCGTCTAGAACAAATTCAAAGTTTAAATTGAATTTGTTGAATAATTCAATTAATCTTTTTTCATGGTATTCGTAACCCTCTTCAGCATGAATAACATATGTTTTCCCAGGAAATAATTTAGTAATCATTCAATACAAAAGTATCAAATTAAGTTTTTGGTAAGATTTTTTGAGCTTGAATAATATGCCTCTCATTATGAAATGCATAAAATCTTAGTGCATCGCCTAATCTGAATTTTAGACCTTTAATTGTTAGCGAACACTTTGTTATAGTTAAGTTAACCTTTTCAGCTTGATCAAGTAATTGAAGAAAATGTCTTTGCTGCTTGATGAATTTATCTAAGATCGTACTTGATAATTCACTATTGATGGGATTCATGTGCTCAAAAGTTTTCATTTTCATAGACGTTTTGCCATCTTTCGGTAACATAGAGTTAGCACTATAATTTCCAATGATACCTGTTTTATGAAATTCTGAATTTGGAAAAGAACTTTTCAAAATTCTGTTTTCAAATTCATTTAAATAAAACTCACCATAAAGGTTAATGTGTTCTATGCATTCTAAAATACTCCATGATTCAGGTGAGTTTCTTTGATTTAATTGTTCATCAGATAGGCTTTTGAAAATTTCGGCAGATTCAATTGCATTTTTTGTTCGATCTCTTAAATCCTCAATTAATTCACTTGATTTAATTTTCATCTTATTAACTTTTTAACAAAGAAATACAATTGGAATTCCAAAAACATTGATTCAAATCAAGATTTTCGTAATCTGCTTAATGTTTCAGGAGTCATTCTAAGATATGAAGCAATGTGTTTTAGTGGGATTTCTTGGAAAACTTGAGGGCTTCTTTCTAAGATTCGATGATAGCGTTCAAGAGGAGAGGAGGTTAATAAATCAATTTCGCGTTCAAGCATTGAATATAATAAATCATTCATTAAAACTAAATGAGCTTCTTGAGCTGAGGGATTTGACTTTATAAAATCAAAATAAGTTTTACGCTCAATTTTGATAGCTTTTGTTTTTTTGATTGCTTGTAAATAAAATTGAGAAGGCTTTTGTGTTATAAATGAATCCAGTGAGGCAATCACAGATCCTTTGTAGCCAAATCTAATTGTGAATTCTTCCTCTTTTGAAATGTATATTGCCCTAACTGCACCTTCTTGAATTAAATAAAGGTACTTTTCAACTTGGCCAGCTTTGGATAAATATTCATTTCGCTGGAAAGTAAAAAGGTCTGGTGATTCACCAGACCATTGAAAATATGCTTTTATGAATTCTTCTGGAGACAAATTTTAGGCGTCAGGTAATGAGTCAAATTCTGCTCGCTTTTCGTCCATCCATTTGTTCATTTCATCAGGATTGGACATCATAGCCATCATTTTTTGAATAGCTCCCATGTGTGCAGCATCCTGTTTCATAAACATTTCTGCTCCATGCGCTTTTACTTTTTCCTGTAATTCATCAAAAGTTTCAGCTGTGAATTCAGTATCACAAGCTCCTCCTAGTTGATTGCATGTCATTTTTTTCATGATGCTCTTATTTAGTTACGATAAGTTTTTGAGAACTTAATTTGTTGTCTAATCTAATAAAATAAATTCCTGGTGAAAATTTATCATTTGTAATTTGAATTGAATTCAAATCAGAATTAAAATAAACTAACTGACCAAATGAATTGAAGATTTCAATTGAGTTGAAGTTTTCATCAAAAAACAAATTATCTCCAATTTGAATAGGATTGGGGTAGATATTTGTTGATTCATATTTGGGCTCAATTTCATTTTTGGATACAGTTTGACCAACAGGTTCTTCTAATTCTACAACTGAAAGATGTGCATTGAGTCGGGTGTATCCATTTCCGTTAGAGAAATTATCGATATAAACTAAAGATGAACTGGAAGAAAGAGGTACTGGTGTTTTTGCAACGGATGGTGATGGTGTTGCTAGTACTTCATCAATGTTAATCATATATGAAGGTGCAGAATCTCCTTCGATTTTTAATAAAATATTGTTGTTTTCATCTTTTAACTCAAAAGAAAAAGGAGGGAGGCCATAGCAATCAACCTTTATATTTCTATCGTCATAAGCATTAGTACAAGAAGTGATTTTTATATCCGATCTTGTTTCACAAGCATTTGCCGAAAATTGAATGTTTGTTCCGTAGTCAGGGTTGTATGTAGGAAATGCAAGGGCTAATTCATCTATAACCGATCCAAGGTGTACATATGGAATTTTTGCGCCACCACTTACAGAGTTAAACTCTGTTTCAACCCTCGTTTTAATTTCTGTAGCATCCGCATTGGGGAATATAGTTATCAATTCATCAATATAATTTTCAATATCCGACCAAGAAATACCTGCATTGAACCAACCTTTCCAATCGTACAGGTTTTTATCTAAGTACGTTTGGTTTAATTCAGAATATCCTCCTTCATTTGCTGTGTCATTATTTAAAAACATCATAATGTTTCTCATGTTTCGAATAGAACTTGTGACAGGAGAAATCAAACTTTTATCAAGAGCACTCTCAATTACATTCAATGAATCTACATAAGTAGGGTTATCTTTAATAATAGTTTCAGATAAGATTAAACCGGCACTTGGCCCATCATGATAATTGTAATACAATAAAACATCATTGAAGTAATCATCTTTGTTATTTTCTAAAAATTCCCAAGAGCTAAAACATCCAAGTCGATCAATGTAATTTAAAGTCGAAATATCATAGTAGGCATTAGCTATACAAGATTTAACAAAATTGTTTCCAGAAATGGTATTTGCATAGTTGAAGTTTTCAAAACTCTCAGGATAAAACTGACCTAATGAGGCCCATCCTATAGGTGCTAATTGAAAACATCCAGCAGATGCAGCTCCTGCTTTATATGATATTGGATGAGTAGCTCCTTCCTTTGCTATAACTATGTCATCTTCACATCCGCAAGCACTTTCAATTAATGCTCTTGCGAAGAATGTGTTTGGAGAGGCAATTTCAAAACCCGCATAATTGTTCATTATTGATGCAGCATGTGCACATGCGATAGCGTATTTGTTTTTATTTGCAGGAATAACAGCGTCTAATGTATCTCCCCATATTTTTAATGTCGCTTTTCCTAGTTTTAATGAATCTGGACCGAATTTTATTTGTCTAAATGCAGATTGGTAAAATTCAGGGTCTCCCATATTTAAAGTACTTGGGATAAATGAGTGATTAATCGAAGTTGTGAACAGGGTATCCAGATCTTCATCTACAAAATATGGCGGTAAATCAAAGTTTCCATCGAATTCTCCGTATATAAATATTTCTTTAGTGGTGTTTGCGTTTATCGTAACCCAAGAGTCGGTAGTGAATTCCCATAAATTACATTCGCCGTCCAAACGATTATTTTCAGTTAAACCAGCTGTGATTGCTGTTAAAGAATTCCAATGGGCTTGAAATTTAGAGCTACCAGGATAGGTTTTAGATGGATTAATAAAAACAATTTTACCAGTGAAAGTACCATCGCTTGGGCTAGGCGTTATTTGGAATTCAATTTTATTTTGTGAGTTTGAAACTATTGCTGAAAACAATAGGATGTAACTTAATATTTTTTTCATTTTTTTAGTTTTTTAATTAAGTACAAAGAACATAAAAAAACACTAAATCAAAGAATTTATAATTGGTTAGAATTACAGAGAAGAAATCATTGTTTTTAAACAAAAAATGTTCCCAGAATTATGTATCTCAGAGATTTTCCAATTGTCATAGAAGGTATAACTAGTTTAGGATTTACTCTAAAAACACCAAGGCCAACTGCAATTACATCACCAATTAAAGGAAGCCAGCACAAAGCGCCCATCCAGCTGCCGTGTTTTTGAATACTTTCCTTTAAGTTTTCTACTTTTTCATGTTTTACTCGGAAGTACTTTTCAATCCAGTTCCATTTTGCTAACCAGCCTAAATAATAGGTAAGCATTCCTCCAAGCGTATTGCCTATTGTTGCAATGAAAACTGCAAGCCATAATCCTTCATTTTTTACAACATACGCAAAGTGAATTTCCGAGCTAAAGGGGATGAAAGTAGCTGCAAGAAATGAGGATAGGAATAGGAGGAGGTAGGTCATTTTTTGGAATGTAGAATGTGGAAAGTAGAAAGTGGAATTTCACATTCTGGAAATTATATTGCCATTAATTCTTTAAACCTAGCCGTTTGTCTTCTGGAAATTTCCAATTGTTCGCCACTTTTAAGCGTTACTCTTAATCCTCCATTGAACCATGCTTCAACTTTATCAATCCACGTTAAGTTGATTATATATTTTCTTGAAATTCTAAAGAATTCTTTGTCACTCAATCGTTTCTCCAAGTTGTTTAAAGATTTTAAAATCATGGGTTTGCTTTCCTCGAAATATAATCGGACGTAATTTCCTTCGGATTCAAACATTCTTACTTTATCCATTTTAACAAACCAACACTTTTCTCCGTCTTTTATGAATATTTGGGAATCGTAAGAAAGTTTTTCTTCCGAATGGTTTTTATCTTCTTCAACTTCAGTTTTTACTTTCTCTATAGCTTTTTCAAGTCTTGAAAGTTCAACAGGTTTTAAAACATAATCAAGAGCATTTACTTCAAATGCTTTAAGAGCGTATTCGTCATAGGCCGTGACAAAGATTATTTTAGGAACAATATGTAAGTGTTCTAAAACTTCAAAGCCAGTCATTCCTGGCATTTGAATATCAAGGAAAACCAAATCAGGATTAAGTTCTTCAATTTTTTCAATTGCTTCTTCACCGTTGGATGCTTCTCCAATGATTTCTATTTCAGGGAATTTTTCTAATAATCTTGTTAGTTCAGCTCTCGCTAATCGTTCGTCATCTACCAATAATGCTTTCATGTTTTAGGGATTTTAAGTTTAGTGATAACCTCGTTTTCGTTTAAGTTTTGTATTTCAAATGTTGCCTGAGAACCAAAAATGAATTCAAGCCTTTGTTTGCTGTTTTCAAGTCCAAAACCACTTGCTAGCTCGGAATTAATGTTTTGAGGGTTATATTGACCTGTATTAATTATAGTCATCTCAAGATAATTATCTTCAGCAATGCAATGAATACTAATTCTTCCTCCTTTAATTAATTGACTAACGCCATGTTTAATCGCGTTTTCCACCAAGGTTTGGATTAACATAGGAGGGACTTGGTAGTGATGGCATTTTTGAGAAGTATTAATATCAAATTCCAATCTTTCTTCAAGTCTTATTTTTTCGAGATTCAAATAATCTTCCACCAATTTAAGCTCTTCATCAAGCGGAATTAAACTTCTTTTTTCAATAGTTAAAGTATGTCTGAGAATATTACTTAATTGTGTGATTCCCTCTTTAGCCTTTTGGGTATCCTCATCAATTAGAGCCCTAATTCCGTTCATGCTATTAAAAATGAAGTGAGGATTTAGCTGTGATTTAAATTTATTTAATTGAATTTCCTTGAGTTTACTTTGCTGAGTAAGGTTTTTAATTTCTTCCTTTTTGAAGTTTCTGAAGAAATACACTGCGAAGTAAATAATCCCCCAGACAAAATAAATGGTGGCAAATGTTCCCGATTGGGCGAAGAATTCAGCATTAGAAAAGTTATCTATTAAATTATAATTCCAACAAGAACTCGCTAAGTAAAGTAATGTGATATTTAATGTTCCAACTAATCCACTAAGAATTGCAAGTTTGTGAAAAATACGAGTAATGTTTTCCTTTCTCCAACCATATAGGTTGAAAACAAATCGAACAAAGTGCGAGCAGCATATTCCAAGTAGAACAATTACAATGGAGTAGTATAAGTCGCCTTTCGAAAGTTTTCCGTTAGATAAATAATTGAAAACAAGATTCAAAGAGGTAAAGGTGCTCCAACCTAAAATTTGGAATCCCCAATACATTTGTTTTTTCTTGCTTTGCATCTGTGCAAAATAATACAATAGTTTCAATCGATGCAAAGTAGTATACACAAACGCGATGTGAGTATTATATTTGGTTGAATACAAGTAGAAATGAATTTTTTAGCCCATTCCATATTATCTCCTAATGAACCGCTAGTTATGCTAGGTAACTTATCAGGAGATTTTGTAAAGGGTACTAAGTTCAGTCATTTGCATCCGAAAATTGAACAAGGTGTAAGGATTCACCGAAAAATTGATGAGTTTACAGATAATCATGAACTAGTTCGAGAGGCAAAAAAGATAGTCCGTTCAAAATTTGGATTGTTTTCTGGAATTGTAATCGATATGTTTTGGGATCATTTTGTTGCTCAAAATCATTTGGATTTAAATAATCATGTAGATTACGTTTACGACTCGGCTGAGTTGAATTTTGAGGTTTTGCCGGATAAGTTCAAACCGGTTTTTCCTATCATGAAAAAGTATGATTGGTTATCGGCTTATGGCGATTTCGAGGGGCTCCGAATGATTATGCTTCAAATGCGCAACAGAATAGGGAACAAGTCTCCCTTAGATGAGGCTGTTGATATCTTAATTCAAGAGCAAAAACAACTGAGTGGATTGTTTCAATTGTTTTGGAAAGATGTGTTAAAAGAGCAATTATATTAAGCTTGAATCTCCATTAAAGCTTCGCTATTAAAAACCTTTATACCACTTCTTGATGTTTTAATAATTTTACTATTCTCTAGTTCTGTTACAACACGAGAAAGCGAGGCCTTACTAGCGTTTATATAACTTCCTATTTCATCTCTTTTTATTGGTATGAAAAGGTGATCGGGCTTTTGTTCTCCAAATTTTTTAATAAGCGTTAATAAGGAATCAATAAATCTAAATTTTACAGGGAGGGTAATTAGGTTTGATGCTCTTTGTTCAAATAGCTCCGATTCTTTACTAGCTAAGTTCATCAAGCAAATCATTAATTGAGGATTTGAAGAAATCAATTTTTTCATTGCCTCAATCGGAAGGAAATAAATTAAAGAGGTTTCCATACATATACAAGAAGTACGGTTAGTTATCCCTAGATATGCTTCGTGAGTGTAAAATGTTTCGCCTGCTTGAAGGAATTGGATAATGTTTTCACAATCCTTGTTTTCCAGCTTAACGCAAGCTTTTCCATTTACAATAATCAATAGGCCTTTGCAGATTTCATTTTGCTTTACAATTAAATCATCTTTATGAGCAATGAAAGACTCACCAGCTGATTCTAAACTTAGAATGTTTTCTGCAGAAAGCTGTGGAAACAGATTTCTTAAATGATTTTTGATACTTAAAACCTCAGCCAAAACAATAAAATTTTCGTTTAACAATCGATAAACTAAAACTGAGTCTCACACGAAACTTCAGCAATTGAATATGAAAGGTTTTTAATTATTCGTAAACGTTACCAGTCTTAATTAGACCTTGAACATCTTTGATGATAATTTTCTTTCCTTCCAATTCAATCATTCCATCCTTTTTGAATTCGCTTAGTAAACGAATACAAGACTCTGTAGCTGTACCTACTAGAGATCCGATTTCCTCTCTAGTTAAAGTAACATCAATACTTCCGTCTTCACGCTCACCAAATGTTTCTTTAAGGATAAGTAATACCTCAGCCAAACGCTCACGAACAGGTTTTTGAGCAAGGTTGGTAATTGCTTTAGAAGCTTTCCCCATTTCCTTGCAAGTCATTTCCATGAGTTTTAATGCAAACTTGGGATCTTCTTGAATAAGGTTTAAAAGAGTGTCCTTAGGTAAGTAGCAAACGCTTGTGTCTTCTAAAACTGAAGCGCTTAACGAGTAAGCTTCTCCACTAAGCATTGCTCTGTACCCAATTACATCGCCGTCTTTTGCAAATCGAATAATTTGCTCCTTGCCATCCAAGCCAAGTTTATGCATTTTAATCTTTCCTTTATGAATACAGTAAATTCCATGTGCGTTGTTTCCTTCAAAAAAGATAGTTTGACCTTTTTTGTAGTAGTTACAACCTTTTGTTGTGGTAATTTGCTGCAGTTCATTTTCGTCAAGATCAGAGAACACTGAAAGTGATCTGCTCATACATTTTTGACATTCTGGTATTACGAACGGCTTTTTCATTTGATTAATTTAATATTGTTTTCCTGGTTTCAAATATCATAAATGAAGATATTGAAAAACATGATAATTGTCATGTTTAACCTAAATTCCGCATGTTTGTTTAAAAACGATAATCTGACCGTCTTATACTTGAATTTGTCACTATTTGTAAGACTCCAAGTATCAACTGGACATAGTTCACCCATGTTTTTTTGATTATTATGATATGTAAAGAGC
>CAXRIN010000024.1:0-14279 GCA_964230605.1 Flavobacteriaceae bacterium | reverse complement strand
AGGAGTTAAAGGTAAATATCTACAAGCGTATTTAGACGAGTTTTGCTATAAACTTAACAGAAGGTATTTCGGAGAACGATTATTTGATAGACTTGTATTAGCTGTAGCTAAAATTTATAGGTAAGATTGTGGGGAATCAGATTTACTTTTTTTGTCTGGTGAGTTTAAAATTCTTTCAGAAAAAGGAATACCTAAACTTTTTATAAGATCAGATGTTTCAAGAGGGGAAGGTATTGATTTGATAATACCAAACATGGTTTCTTTATCTATCAGTGGAGCTTCCTCGGAATTAGTTTTAGTTGTTTGTTCTGTCTTAGTCTTGTTTTGAGCTCTTGATCTTCTTGTTGATTCTTCCTCGCCACAGCTAGCTATGAGTAAAGCTATAGCAGCAAGTGATAGAAATGTTTTCTTCATTGTGTACAATTTTTCAAAAGCTTCTACGAAACCTTCTCGGTAAGGTTATACTTGAGTTGGAATAAATAAATCTTGATGTGATATTTAGTTTTTTTGTTTTTTATGTAAAAGTTGCTTGAATACGTAGATTTAACTTTTTGTAATATTTTGAAATACGTTCAAAATGCCTTTTGATATTGATGTTTTAAACAATGCGACTTATCGATTAGTATATTCCTTTTACGTGAATTCACGTATATTATAGTATATTTGATATACTAACTATCTATTATGACTGCTATTAAAGTTGTTTTGGTCGATGACCACCAGTTAATCCGCATGGGTATCACAGCTTTGCTCAATTCTGAAAACGATATTGAAGTAATTGGTGAAGTAAATTCTGCAAAGGATGTTTTGAAAAGTATTGAATCCATGAAACCTGACCTTGTGTTAATGGATATTTCATTGGATGATGGTGATGGAATAATTTTAACAAAAGAGATTTGTAAGAGAGATAAGGATGTTAAGGTTATTATGCTTTCAATGCATGTGAAAGAAGATTTTATTCAACGAAGTATAAAAGCAGGTGCATCGGGTTACATTCTTAAAGATTCTCCAAAAGAGGAATTAATAAAAGCGATTAAAGTTGTTGCTGATGGGGGACAGTATTTTGCAGCAGAAGTAAGTCAGTTAATGGTTAGTAGTTACGTAACTAAAGCTGGGGACTTTACTAATCCAATACGAAAGTCATCAGGCTTAACTAATAGAGAAATAGAAATTATCAGATTGTTATCTGATGGTTTAAGTAATCAGAAAATTGCTGATATTTTGGGAATATCTCATAGAACAGTAGATACTCATAGAACCAACATCATGCAAAAAGTTAAAGTGAAAAATGTTGCTGAGCTAGTGAAATATGCAATTGTAAATAATCTTATAGAAGTTTAACAAAAACTGAAACTCTGATCAACCTATTGTGGTTAAAGAAACATTATGAGGAAAATTTTGTTCGTACTTCCATTATTGTTTGTTTTAACTTCAGCGGATGTTGAGGTTTCAGATATCCAGTATAAGGATCATATGAGCTTCATGGGGAAAGATTATGTTTTGAATGGAGCGGGTATTAGAGAGAAGTTTTTTCTAGATATCTATACAATTGGACTTTACTTAGATTCTAAGAATTCTAACCACAAAGAGATCTTAAATTCGGAACAAGATAAGTTTGTAAGAATTGTTGTTGTAAGTAGTTTAGTTACTGCCGATAGATTTGCAAACGGAATGGATGATGGTTTTAAAAAATCAACAGGATCCAATACCAAACCTATTGAAAAAGAAATTCAACAATTGAAAAAAGGTTTTGGAACAGACTTTAATGTTGGAGACGAATTTGTGGTTTTTTTCGGTGCTGACGGTGAAACCAAAATTTTTAAGGAGAATAACTTGAAGATTACAATCCCCGTCAACAAAACGTTTCAAAAGGCTTTATTGGGCATGTGGATAGGAGATAATCCTGTTGTAGGCGATTTGAAAGAAGAATTATTAGGAATAGATTAATTAAAGGGCGCCATTGGTGCCCTTTTTTATTGATAAAACAAAAATGTGCAGTGTTAGTATTAGCTGCAGTTGAAAAATTGAGTTTATGAGAATATTTATACTTAACCTTCATGGATTAGTAAAAGGAAGTGGATTAGAAATAGGTAGAGATGCTGATAATGGCGGACAAACTAAATATGTTTTTGAATTAGCTGAATACCTTTCACAACATGAAGATGTTACTCATGTTCATCTTTTTACAAGAAAAATAAAAGACCCTGAAGTTTCATCAGAATACGGTGCAACTATCGAAGAGATAAACCCAAAGTTTGATATCAGAAGAATAGAGTTTGGAGGGACTGATTATAAAATGAAGGAACAACTTTGGGAGCACTTAGATGAATTTGTAGAAAACACGTTAAAGCACATAAAAGAGTATAAGATTAAACCTGATTGGATTCACTCACATTATGGAGATGCCGGATATGCTGCCGCTAGATTATCTGTACGTTTAAATGTTCCGTTTGCGCATACAGGACATTCATTAGGTTTAGCAAAAAAGAAAAAAATGCTATCTGCTGGAATGACAGAAGAGCAAGCAGAGGAAAGATTTAAATTTAGTCAGAGAATAAGCGCTGAGGAAAATGCACTAGCCCTAAGCGAGTTTATAGTTACATCTACTTATTTGGAGATTGCAGACTGGGAGGAGTATGAGAATTACGACAAGGCGCAATTTCATGTTCAGCCTCCTGGTATAGACATAAGTAAGTTTACGCCATACTATATTAAAAGATTTCAAGAAGATGAGGATTATGAGCAACTTCAAAGGAGGTATTGGGTAGGTCAAAGTATTGAGAAATTCTTAACAAATCCTAATAAGCCCATTATCCTGGCACTTTCTCGTCCTGATAGAAGAAAGAATTTACACTTTTTAATTGAAGCATACGGAGAGGATAAAGAACTCCAAGCACTTGCGAATCTTGCGATTTTTGCTGGTATCCGAAAGGATATTAATACAATGCCAAAGCAAGAACAAGAGGTTTTGACGGAACTACTTTTGCTAATGGATAAGTACGATTTGTATGGTAAAATGGCAATTCCTAAACGACATGATATTGAAAATGAGGTAGCTCTTATCTATCAGTATTGTGCTAATAAAAGAGGCGTTTTTGCCAATATATGTTTGCATGAAAACTTTGGATTAACCACCATTGAAGCAGGAGGTACGGGTATACCTGTTGTAATTACTAAAAATGGAGGGCCTTCCGAAATTGTTCCAAGAATGAAGAACGGTTTATTGGTTGATCCAATGGATAAGGCTGATATTACTAGAAGTATTAAAAAGGTGTTAACCAATGAGGAAAGATGGAGGAAGTTTAGTGATAACGGAATTTTAAACACTAAAAAACATTACAGCTGGGATGCACATATTGAAGTATATGTAAGTTGGGTGTTGGAAAGTTTAAGTAGGTCTGAACCCAAAACAGCTAAAGAATTAAATGCACCTAAAGAACATATTAAACATTTGAAAGAAAGTAAGAGCTTAATAATCACTGATATTGATGGTACCTTAATTGCTCCTGAACACGGAGACCCAGGAATTGATGAGTTGAAACATTATCTTCAAAATCGTCCAAAAGGAATCAGCTTTGCATTATCATCTGGTAGAAACTTTGATTTGGTGAAAGAGGTAGTTGATGATTATGACCTCGATGTTGATTTCATTGTTTGTTCCGTTGGAACAGAAATATATTACGATACAGATTTAAATAGTAAAGATGAAGATTGGAGTGCTTATCTTGATTTTAAATGGGATAGAGAAGCAATTGTAAAAGCCTTAAAACCTCTTGATTGGTTGGAGCCACAGGAAGATAATGCGCAAAATCCTCATAAAATATCTTACTATTGCGACCCAAGTAAATATAATGAGGAAAAGATAAAAAGACGTTTGGGAAACGATTGGTATCATATTAATGTTATCGCTTCTCACAATCGTTTTGTTGATATCCTTCCCAAAAGAGCTTCCAAGGGAAATGCAATCCTTTATCTTTGTCATAAATGGGGATTACAGCTGAATAAAGTTTACGCTTGTGGTGACTCAGGTAATGATATGGATATGTTCCGTGAGCCAATAAATGGTATTATCGTAGGGAACGCATCGGAAGAGTTAAGCCACCTCAAAACACGTAAAAATCTGTACGTCGCTGAAAAATATGCTGCAGCTGGAATCTTAGAAGGTTTGGAGCATTTCAAGTTAAAATAAGATTTTATGTACACAGGAAGTGGATTTACCGATTGGGAAATAGGAGATGTTGAAGTTCATGTTCATAACGGTTTTTATCATTTATTTCATTTAATAATTCCTAACCATGATTATATTGCACATGCAGTGTCGAAAGATGGAATTGCATGGAGCAGAGTGAAAAATGCCATGTTTGTAGGTGATCCAGGAGAATGGGATGATGACATGCTTTGGACGATGGACGTTTCTGAGCGAGAGGATGGAACTTTTGAGATGTTTTATACTGGTTTACAGCTTGAAGATAGAGGTGTGAATCAAAGAGTAGGAAGGGCTGTTTCGAAGGATTTGATTCATTGGGAAAAAACATTTCCGAAAGATTTACCAATTGAATCTCATGGTCCTTACTATGAAGATTTAGAGAACAATCCACGAACATGGTTGAGCTTCAGGGATCCATATCTATACAAACACCATGATGAAGAATATTTACTTATTTGTGGTAGAGCAAGTTCAGGACCTGTATATCGCCGAGGATGTGTAGCAACTTATAAAAGGACCGATGAAGGTTTTGAACCTGTTAAACCAATTCTTTTTCCATTGGCTTATGATGATATAGAATGCCCTTGTTTGATTGAATTAAATGATAAATTTTATTTAATTGGATCGATAAGAGAGGATATTAAAGTGCGTTATTGGCATTCGGATACTTTGGACGGGGAATATCAGTCTTTTCATCAAGATGTTTTAATGCCTCAAGGAAATTATGCTGCCAGACTTGTAAAGGATGGTGAGCATAATTTGATATATGGATTTTACTTTCTTGACAGACAGGTGAATTCAAAAAGAGTACTTCCTCCGCCAAAAGAATTAGCAGTAGACGATGATGGCAAGCTCTATTTAAAATCATTTTACAGATGGAATGAAAAGGTGGTGAAAACTTATACTCAACAAGCTTTCCCTGAAGTAACAATGATGTATAATAATCCTACAGCAAAATTTGATGACATAAACGGCAAATGGTGGATGACTTCTCGATCAGGTTATGAGTTATTTACTTTCAAAAGAATTTCTGCCGCTTATATTTGGGAAGGAACTATAACCATGGAAGGAATGGGGAAATGTGGTTTGTTATTAGCTGAAGGAGAGGATGGAAGTGGTTATTACATTTCCCTTGATTTTAAAAGTGGTTATGTTCAAATAAGATCATGGGGATTCAATCCAGATAATCCTCAAAATAATTTTGTTTTTAGTAATCTTCAGACCAATCAATTTATACCGAATCAAAATTACTCGTTAGATTTCAAATTAATTAGGTATGGTCATTATATCGAGTTGTCAATAAATGATATTGTTAAATTGACTCTAATCGATTATAAATATTCGGAATCAAGAATTGGATTTTACTCTGCTTCATCAATTATTACTTTATCCAATTCAGTTTATAACGTATTAGAAATGCCACAAGAGGAGTATGGAACCCAAGAAAATGAAGTCCTATAATTTTGATGAATTAGATTTTTTTCCAAAACTAATTCGTGATTATTTGTCCGGGGATTTACAGTCTGCAGGCATAGTTAATTGGGATTATTCCTTGGAGCAACTCAATTCTAATAAAAAAAGGAAGTATGATTCTTCCACACGGCAAATAGTTTCTGAGGTTTTAAATAAGCAATATGAAGGGTTGCTATTAACTGAGGCTGAACAAGAGAACTTAAGATTATTTTCCCAAGATAATTGTCACTCAATTACCACTGGTCATCAATTAGTTCTTTTAGGTGGACCTTTGTTTTTCTACACAAAGATCAAAGACGTTATAAGACTTTGTAAAGATGTTTCAACATCGGAATTTCCTGTTGTTCCTTTTTTTTGGATGGCTTCAGAAGATC
Organism: Flavobacteriaceae bacterium; assembly: GCA_964230605.1. Classification (GTDB taxonomy): domain Bacteria; phylum Bacteroidota; class Bacteroidia; order Flavobacteriales_C. The sequence goes on along the minus strand of CAXRIN010000024.1, from coordinate 8,225 downwards.
ATGATTTTGAAGAGATTTCTAAAGTCAATTTGTTTGGGAAGGAGGTTCGTTGTGAAGGTGAAAATAGAGGGCCTGTGGGACGAATTTCAAAAAATCATTTTTCTTTATTTCTGGAAGAAGTGAATTCAATAATAGGTGAAGGAGAGAAGTTTCAAGAAGTTAAATCTATTATTAATCATGCTTTCAATAATGGTGGAAACCTTTCTCAAATTACAAGATTGTTTGTAAGAGAACTCTTTAAAGATGAAGGGATTTTGATTTTGGATGCAGATGATAAGAACTTAAAGGCTCTTTTTACAGAATACGCCATTAAAGAACTTAAAAATTCAACATCTTATAAAGCTGCTCAAGTTCAAATTGAGAGGTTGAAAGATTATAAAACCCAAGTTAATCCGCGAGAAGTCAACCTTTTTTATATTGAAAATGAAATTAGAAAGAGAATAGTTAAGACTGAAAATGGCTATGGCTTGTCAGATAATTCTATTTCATGGAGCGAGGAAGAAATAATGGAGTTAGTAAAATCTAACCCCGAGAAAATTAGTCCTAATGTGATTTTAAGACCACTTTATCAAGAGGTTTTATTACCCAATTTAGCATATGTAGGTGGTGCTGGAGAAATTGCTTATTGGCTTGAATTAAGTGAAGTGTTTAAAGAATTTAATTTAGACTTTCCAATTCCAATTGTTCGAAATTCTTATTTTGTTTTGCAACCAAAACTTAAAGAATGGCTTGAAGCTAATAATTTGGAATTAAGTTTATTTTTTGGAGAACTGGATATTCTAATCAATAATTATATAGCTGAGATAGCAGGAGGGGAGTTGTCTTTTGAAGATGAAAAGGCAGAGCTCGAAAAGGTTTATAAGCAGTTGTTGGAAAAAGGAAAATCGATAAATCCTCAATTAGAAAAGGTAGTTCTTGGAGAGCAAACACGCGCAATGTCTGCTTTAGAAAATGTGTACCGAAGATTTTTGAATGCGGAAAAGCAAAATCAGGAACAATCAATTAATAAATTAAGATCAATTCATTCTAAATTATTTCCAAATGGAGTTCCCATGGAAAGAGTTGGATCTTTTTTGCCATATGTAGCTAATCAAAAAGAAACGCTCAATGAAAGTATAAATCAATCACCGAGCGTTTTTGAAAAGAAAATTTCAATTCTCTTTTTGTAATTTTTACTTTTTAATGAAAGATAGGTTCCCGTATTCAAGTTAATCATTACTCAATTTGATAACGTAATGTCCTTCACTTAATTCTGCTATATCAATTGATTGATTGTTTCGAACAGAGCCTACTTTTACTTTCTCTACTAAAGTGTTATAAATCTCGAAGTTTAACGAACTGTTTTGACCAAACTTTAAACTAATCTTTTCTAAACTTGGGTTTGGGTATAAATCAAAGTTGAGAACATTTTTCAAATCATTAACACCAACTTTGAATTCAACCATATGCGCATACATTGAATCTTGTAAGCTAACTGTACCATTGTAGCAATCTTGGCCAATTTCCCAAATCATAATACCTCCAAAGTCCTCACAAAAGTCCATTTTCTTCTCAATAGTTTCAATGCTATTAATGTAAACAACATGTCCTTCTGTAGTTTCTAAAGTATCCGAATGAAAAGGATCTTGTGTATCAAATTGTGGGTCACTGTAAATGGAGCAAATAGTTTGATGGAATTGGTCATAGCTAGATTGAGCGGAGTTAGGAAATTCAACTGAATAAAAAGGAATACCTCCAACAATTTTATGTGAGGCAATACCTCTATTATTTAAAAAGTACTCCATGTCGTTTTTCATTTTAGTAAATGTATGGTCGTCTGTTTTTGAGCTCCAATTCCAAGAACCAACGCCTCCATAACTCATCGTCATTATGAAATCAAGTTTCTGAAGAGTAGAGGTATCCCACTTGTTTACACCCCAAGATCCATTAACACCAATGGCTGCAGAATATTCAAATCCGCTAGCATGCAAACTGTCGCCCAATTCTCTGGAGAAAACATTAAAGTTGCTCAATGCAAGCGCATTTCCTTCTATGTCATTATCCAAACCATCAAAATTATGTTCTCTTAGGTAATTCATTAGTTCGTGAACAAAAGCTGTTCTTGATTCTGGTGTTTCCCATAAAGTTTTATAAATCGATACTTTGTTACCCCAAGAGTAGTCTCCGCCACCACCTATAGATAAAATTGCAAGTGCATTATTGTTGTGAACAGTATTCACAAAGTTGTCTATGCTAGAAGAGTGAATTATTTGCCCCTGTTCATCGGGGTTTGCAAAAGCCCACATAACATGAGTGATTAAATCAAAATTTATGTCGCTTAAAATGGACGTCCTGTAAGAAGGTAAATAAGCAACAGCTCTATAATTCGATGCATTACTAATCGTACATCCTAAAATTAAAAGGATGATTGTTGTTTTTAAAAATTTCATAAGCTAAGGTTAAGGTTTGCTTCAAGATATGTTTTTTTAAAAGCGAATAAAACTTTCACGCTAAGACAAGAGTAAGACAAAAACAAAAAATTGGATTAAACCTTTTTGTCTGGGAATTGTCTTACAAGAAACCATAAAATGATTTAGCCATGAAAATAATTAAATTAATTCCAGTGATTCTAGTAATGTTTATTTCGTCAATAGCATTTGCAGGAGGCGGAAAGTCTTGTGATGAAAAAATTAGAAATAAAGATATTTTTACACCTGAGCAAATTGAAATGAAAATACGTCATTGTGAGACGCTAAAGCCCAAAATGAAAGCTTTTAAAGAGACGTTAACTCCTGCTCAAAAAGAAATAAAAAAAGATGCGACATTGACGAGAAAACAGCGGCATGAGAAAATTAATTCAATTCTAACACCCGAACAAAATGCAATGAGAGCTGAAATTAAAGCTATTAGAAAGGCTCAAAAAGAGGAGTTTAGAGCGACTTTAACTCCTGAACAAAAAAGTTATTAAAGGAAAGGAGAGAGGCGAGAAAAAAGTAATGACAAAAGAGCTGGTTTTTAAGCCAGCTTTTTATTTTCCAATACTTTCACCCATCTTAACATAGGTTTCAATTTTATTCTTCGTGTTTTCTAAAATGTCTGAGTCGATGCTTATTTTGTTTTTATCAATAAGAATAACTACAGTTGACCCACCAAAAGCAAAATATCCCATTTCGTCTCCTTTCTCAACGTCGGAATTAGGAGAGTAGGTCTCAATAATTCCACCAACCATTGTAGCTCCAACAGGTGCTAAAATAATATCACCTTTATCCAAGGTTGATAAAGTACAGTATTCACGTTTGTTTTCACAAAATACTTTTGTGAAATTACTTGCCAACGCGTATGGAGAAACGGAAAAATAATCACCTTTTATCTTTTGAATTTCAGATGCATTACCTGCATAAGGAAAGTGAAAGCGGTGATAATCATTGGGAGCAAGTCTTAAAATTAATAGTGCGTCGTTTTGATGTTTTTTCGCCAAATCTTTATCTCCAAGAAACTCAGCAATAGTAAATTCACGGCCTTTAACAAAAAACTTATGAACGTCTGCAACATTTTCAAAAGCCAACAATCGCCCATCTCCTGGTGAAACAAAACCTTCACCTATCGGCCTTGCATCCTTTTTTAACTTTCGGTAAAAAAATTCATTAAAAGTTTTAAACTCGTGAATGGATTTTTCTGATTCACTCATATCAATACCAAGCGAATTCACGAAAGCTTGGATTTTTGTAGCAGATTTGGCTTTATTCATTTTCTTACCATATTTGGCAGAGATGAATTTTCTTTTAGCTAAAGGTAAAATAGCTGTTTTTCCAAAAGGGTTATCGTATAGGAACTTTAATAATCCCTCAGCTGGTGGAGTTTCTTTTTGGATTTCTCCTGTTTTTCTATTGATAAATTTGATTTCCACTAAGAGATAACGCTTTAAAACGAAGCGCAAATGTAAGTATAAAGTGGAAAAAGAATGTTATAAAGAAGCTACTAATTCCTCTTCCGGTACTTCAGTGATAACAGACTCAATTGTGTTGATGGGAATCATTACCATGTATTCCAAATCTTCGCCAATTATCTTTACAAGGCTATTTTCAGTAGAGTAATGCCAATTGATTCTGACGTCAGTTTTACAATGAACTTGAAGCTCTTTTAATCGCAGTAAAAAAAACAACAAACCTCGCTTTGATAATCTGCAAATGCTCGAGAGCTTAAATTCAATATTTAAACGCATTGGTTTAGCGAGCTCAATTGTCGAAATGAATTCAGTTATTGAAGTATAAAAAGGATTATTTTTTTCAATGTTTGATTCTCCTTAGATTTCAATCGTGAAGTTTTCAACTTCATAATTAAACTCTGGTGTGAATTCAGTTCCTTTTAAAAACAACGATTGCATGGCGTATTACTGATTGACGCAAATTTCTGTATTTTTTTCTTTCTAGTAAAGGGCTTTTATACAAGAGTTAACATTTAGCTAACAAAACAAGATATTTTGTCTTTAAAATCATATTTGAGCTCAAAACGACCGAATTCTAATCCGATGCTCCCGAATAATCATCTATGACCACAAAACCTTTTCATTGTGCTTAAATTTGAATCAACAACTAAAACTCAAAGATTTTTCGGTCAATAAAGGTTCGCAAGAACCAGGTTAGGTTAGGCATCTTCGGATGCCTTTTTTTATTTGTTATTTCCTAAACATGATATAAATCATGTTGAACTTTGACCCACATCATTTTAATCTCTCTGCTTTAAAGTCACCTTTGCTAGAAATTAAGGCGAAATGAATGTAATCATCCTTTTAATAGCTGTGAGTCTTGCGGTAGCAATTGTTTTCCTAGGCTTTTTTATTTGGTCGGTATCGCGAGGCCAGTTTGAGGATGATTACACACCAGCCTTAAGAATGTTAGATGATAATAATTTAAAGCAAGAGAACAATGAGTAATGCACAAATGGAACAGTTCTCCTACAACAACAAAGTCGTAAGGCAATTCTCGTACGCCGCGATTATTTTTGGGATGGTAGGGTTTACAGTAGGGTTAATCCTGGCGCTTCAACTGGTTTTACCAGATTTATTGCCGGATATGCCATGGTTATCTTTCGGTCGGTTAAGACCTCTGCACACAAATGCGGTAATTTTTGCCTTTGTAGGTAACGCAATGTTTGCAGGTATTTACTATTCACTTCAAAGGTTATGTAAAGCAAGAATTTTTAGTGATACTTTATCTGCTATAAATTTCTGGGGATGGCAAATCATCATTGTTTCGGCTGCAATTACTCTTCCTTTGGGTTATACAACAGGTAAAGAATATGCTGAACTTGAATGGCCTATTGATATTGCAATTGCAATTGTTTGGGTTGTTTTCGGTTGGAACATGTTTGGAACTATTCTTAAAAGAAGAGTTTCACATATATATGTAGCAATTTGGTTTTATATAGCATCATTTGTTACAGTTGCTGTTTTACACATTGTTAACTCATTTGAATTACCAGTTAGCTTTTTAAAATCTTATTCATGGTACGCGGGTGTACAGGATGCATTAGTTCAATGGTGGTATGGTCATAATGCGGTTGCATTTTTCTTAACTACGCCTTTCTTAGGGTTGATGTACTACTTTATTCCAAAAGCTGCTAACAGACCAGTTTATTCTTATAGATTATCGATCGTTCACTTCTGGGCATTAATCTTTATTTATATCTGGGCTGGTCCTCACCACTTGTTATATACGTCTTTACCAGATTGGGCACAATCTTTAGGAACGGTTTTCTCTATCATGTTAATTGCTCCATCTTGGGGAGGTATGTTAAATGGACTTTTAACCTTAAGAGGTGCTTGGGATAAAGTAAGAGAAAGCGCCGTGCTGAAATTCATGGTAGTAGCTGTTACTGCTTACGGTATGGCAACTTTTGAAGGTCCAATGCTTTCTCTTAAAAATGTAAATGCGATTTCTCACTTTACAGACTGGACAATTGCTCACGTACACGTTGGAGCTTTAGGGTGGAACGGGTTCTTAACATTTGGTATTCTTTACTATTTGATACCTAAAATGTTTAATACAAAGCTTTACTCACAAAAATTAGCTAACACTCACTTTTGGTTAGGTACATTAGGTATTATCATCTATGCTGTTCCAATGTACTTTGCAGGTATATTCCAAAGTTTAATGTGGAAAGATTTTAATCCTGATGGAACATTAGCTTACCCTAACTTTTTGGAAACATTAACAGAGTTAGAATTCTTTTACTGGACAAGAGCGATAGGGGGTACAATATACATTGTAGGTTCGATTGTAATGTTAGTTAACCTTAGAAAAACAATCAAACAAGGTTCGTTTACAGCAGAGGAGGAAGCGGAAGCTCCAGCTTTAGCAGAAATGACAGAACACCACGGAGAAGGTAAAGAATACTGGCACAGATGGATTGAGAAAAGACCTGTTAAATTAATGGTTGGAGCTTTAATTGTAATCCTTATTGGAGGTGCGATTGAAATGGTTCCTACATTCTTAGTTGAGTCTAATGTAAAAACAATTGAAGCGGTTAAACCTTATACACCACTAGAATTACAAGGGCGTGACTTGTATTTGAGAGAGGGTTGTTACAACTGTCACTCTCAAATGGTAAGACCATTTAGGTCAGAAACTGCTAGATACGGAGAGTATTCTAAAGCTGGAGAATTTGTTTACGATCACCCATTCCAATGGGGGTCTAAAAGAACAGGGCCAGATTTAGCTCGCGAAGGAGTTTCGGCAGGAGTGATGGATTACAAGTCTGATAGTTGGCATTTCCGTCACATGATGGATCCAACTTCTGTATCGGAAGGGTCGATTATGCCACAATATCCTTGGTTGATTGAAGATGAATTAGATATTGAATCAACTCCAAATAAAATTAATGCTATGATAACGCTGGGTGTTCCTTACGAAGAAGGTTATGCGGCGAAATCAATTGAAGATTTGAAAGCTCAAGCAGCAAAAATTCAAGAAAGCTTGAAGAAAGATAAAATTGAGGTGCCAGCAGATAGGGAGATTATTGCTCTTATTGCTTACCTACAGAGATTAGGAACAGATATTTACACTACAAAATAATTAAGCCATGTTGAAATTTATAAAAGGTAATATGGAATCGATTCTGGGTATTGAAATATACCCAGTAATCTCACTAATCATCTTCTTTTTATTCTTTGTAATTATGGGAGTGTTAGTGTTCAAAATGAGCAAGAAAAGTGTTAATGAAATGAAAAATATTCCATTAAACGATTAAAAATTAAAAGAGCATTAAAAATGGAAGGAACAAACAACATACAAATAGAGGAAAGCTTCGATTTATTCGAGTACCTCTCTTCGAGTGAATTTTGGAACGATAGTCTGGCGGTTTCTTTATTAGCGAGTTTACTAGTATTTAGTCTTGTGCTTTTGTATCTAGGTAACTTGTTTCACAGCATAACAAAAGGATTGTATCCGGGAGCATATGTTGAGAAAAAGAAAAAGGAGAAAGTTGATGAGCCATCTGCAGTAATGCAGGCATTAACAGATGTAGTTCCAATTGAAGAGGAGCATACAATATTAATGGATCATGAGTACGATGGAATTAGAGAATTAGATAATAATTTGCCACCATGGTGGTTATATGGATTCTATTTCTGTATTCTTTGGGCCGGTATATACTTCGTCCATTATCATGTAATGGAACTTGGGCCATCAAGTACAGAAGAGTATAATGAGGAAATGTTAGAAGCCAGAAAAGAGGTTGAAGCATATAAAGCTACTTTGAAGGATTTCATTAGTGCTGATAATGTAGTTTATCTGGAGGATGCTGGTTCTGTCGCAAAAGGAAAGGAACTTTACAATAAAAATTGTAAGTCTTGTCACTTAGAAGGCGGAGCAGGAGATGTAGGACCAAACCTTACTGATGAGTATTGGTTAAACGGAGGGGATATTAAATCTATTTTCACTGTTGTAACCAATGGTAAAGGAGGTATGCCGAAGTGGGCTGGTAAATTAAAGTCTAAAGAGGTTCAACAAGTAATTTCTTACATCAATACTTTACAGGGAACTAATCCTCCGAATGGAAAAGAAGCTGAAGGGGAAAAGTATTCTAAATAGTTTTAGGTATACATTTTAACCTGAGCTCGATTCTAAAAAATAGTTAATTGGCATGTCTTAATTTCTTGAAATTTAATCTTCGGTTTTTTAGGGAAGAAAGAATATGCAATTAAAGCTGCAATAGTATTTACAATAAATCCCTTAAAAGATCTATGT
>CAXRIN010000023.1:0-4585 GCA_964230605.1 Flavobacteriaceae bacterium | reverse complement strand
AATCTGTTAACTCAAAGTGATCCACCAAAATCTCTGGTAAAATCATCTTTATCAAATCTAAATAACCTTCCAAAACTCAAATCTTTAATCAAAGCAAGTTACGTTTATTTAAACTTCTCCCCAACTTTTGGGACTGATCCGTTTCCTATTTCGTATTTTTGCCATCCACAAACATTTATCTCATGTCTGAATTTAATTATCAAAAAGCGTTTCCGTTGCAAGGAGACAATACTGAATACAGAAAAATTTCAAGCGAATATGTTTCAACAACTGAGTTTGAAGGTAGAGAAATTTTAAAAGTAGATCCGAAAGCATTGGAACTTTTAGCAGAAGAAGCTATGGCTGATGTTTCATTTTATTTAAGAAAGACTCACTTAGAAAAAGTTGCTAAGATTTTAGATGATCCTGAAGCTACTGACAATGACAGATTCGTTGCTTACACTTTACTAGAAAACGCACAAACAGCTGCTGAAGGTGAATTACCATCTTGTCAGGATACTGGAACTGCAATTGTTATGGGTAAGAAGGGTGAAAATGTTTTCACTGGAGCAGACGATGCAGAAGCTTTATCTAAAGGTATTTATAATACTTATGCAAAAAGAAACTTGAGATATTCTCAAATCGTTCCTTTGACAATGTTCGATGAAAAGAACACTGGGAATAACCTTCCTGCTCAAATCGACTTGTATGCTGAAAAAGGGAATGAGTACAAGTTTTTATTCTTAGCAAAAGGTGGTGGTTCTGCGAACAAGACTTATTTATATCAGCAAACTAAAGCGCTTTTGAATGAAGACACTTTAACGGAATTCATCACAAACAAAATTAAAGACTTAGGAACGGCTGCATGTCCTCCTTATCACTTGGCGTTTGTAGTGGGAGGAACTTCGGCAGAGGCTAACCTAAAAGCTGTTAAAATGGCTTCGGCTGGTTATTACGACGAATTACCAATTGAGGGTAACATGGGCGGACAAGCTTTTAGAGACATTGAATGGGAAAAGAAAATTCAAAAAATTTGTCAGGACTCACAAATTGGAGCTCAATTCGGAGGGAAATACTTTACGCACGATGTTAAAGTAATCCGTTTACCAAGACACGCAGCTTCTTGTCCAGTAGGAATTGGAGTTTCATGTTCGGCGGACAGAAACATCAAAGCAAAAATCAACAAAGACGGAATTTTCCTAGAACAATTAGAAAAGAATCCAGGTAGATTATTACCTGCAACTCCTCCACATTTAGATAAACCTGTTGAGATTGATTTAAATCAACCGATGGAGTTAGTTTTAAAAGTGCTTTCGCAGTTCCCAATTAAGACGAGATTAAACTTAAGAGGTACTTTAATTGTTGCCAGAGATGCTGCTCACGCTAAGATTAAAGAATTATTAGACGCTGGTAAACCAATGCCAGATTACTTTAAGAATCACCCAGTGTATTACGCTGGTCCTGCTAAAAAACCAGATGGATTACCTTCAGGTTCTTTTGGACCTACTACCGCAGGAAGAATGGATCCTTATGTAGATTTATTCCAATCACACGGAGGATCGATGGTAATGCTAGCAAAAGGAAACAGATCCCAACAAGTTACTGATGCTTGTAAGAAACATGGTGGTTTCTACCTTGGTTCAATCGGTGGTCCTGCCGCTATTCTTGCTAAACAGAACATCAAATCTGTTGAAGTTGTTGATTTTGAAGAATTAGGAATGGAAGCGGTTAGAAAGATTGAAATTGAAAACTTCCCAGCTTTTATCATTTGTGATGATAAAGGGAATGATTTCTTTGCGGAAATTTAAGACTCGCACAGACCCCACGGATCTCGCAGATTATAACTTTAAGCCTCGACTTTGTCGGGGCTTTTTGTTAGGCTAAAATGAGATTGCCACGTCGTACCTCCTCGCAATGACGAATATCCTATTACTATACTTCCTAGGTCGCAGTCATTGCGAGGAGGTACGACGTGACAATCTCTAATTTTAAACTCAATTCCAGCTAACGATTAGAGACAAAACGAATTATAACCCAAAAAGGCTATTTATACCACGAAGCATACTTAATATAATTGTTCGCTATTCTATTAATCTCCCCTTCTACTAACTTCGGGTCGGCATCTTTAATTTTTTTGGCTGGAATTCCTGCGTAAACCGATCCTGGCTCTACTACGGTTCGAGCTGAAAGTACAGCTCCTGCAGCAATGATAGAATTTTCTCCAATCACGCAATCATCCATTACAATTGCCCCCATTCCAACAAGTACATTATCCTTAATTGTACAGCCATGAACCATAGCCTGGTGGCCTATTGAAACATTGTTGCCAATATTTGTTGGCGATTTTTTAAAAGTCCCATGGATTACAGCTCCATCTTGAACATTCACCTTATCACCCATTTTAATGTAATTTACATCCCCACGAACTACAGCATTAAACCAAAAACTGCATTGTTTTCCGCAAATTACTTCTCCTACAATTGTTGCGTTTTCAGCAATATATGCGTCTTCGCCAATTTGAGGTTTAAACCCTCTAACTTCTTTAATTAATGCCATTATTTTTTAACTGTTTTAAGAACCGCAAGTAATTCACCACCTCTAATTAGTCGGAAGAAATACATTCCAAACCTCAAAGTTTTCAAATCCATTTTAAATGTACTGGATTCAATATTGCCAACCCTAGCTACCACTCTACCTCGCATATCAAAAACCTCAACTTCAATATTTTCATAATCCTCCCCTACATTAATCCAAACGGATTCCGTGAATAAATTAGGGCTAACAGAAAAGAGATCAACAATAGGAGTTATTTCAATAACATCTTTAATATCTGGAGGAATTGAGCAAGACCATGAGGTATCGGAAGCTGTTGAAAGGGCAACTGATGTATAGTCAAACAATGTATCCGATCCATAAATATTACCAGCTCTAAAGGTAATAATGTGATTTCCTTGATGATTATCGGCTCCTAAATAATCTATTGTTAAAGTATCATGCGCAATTTTCCCTTCCGATTTCATTTCGTGGTTTACATTAAAATGACTGCTATACATAGTGCCAGTAAAAACATCTATAAATACTGAATCGGCAGATTGATTTTCGTAATCAACGATTAACTCCAACTCTTCCGGACCATTAAAATGATAATAATTATTCACAACCCCTTCTACAACTGAAAACTGACCTGTAGACTTGTATTCTGATTTTAAAAAAACTGGAAAATCAGCAATAGAAACACCAATTAATTGCCCTTCTCTGTATTCTTCAATTTCATATGCAAACACATAATTTCCAAACGTTGCATTCTCCCACGTAAAAAGCCCCGTTTTAGCATCTAAAGTAACTCCATCGGGAGTGTAATAACCAGGAACAGGTTCTGAATTTCTTTGTTTTGGTTTGGTTAACTTAAAAACCAAACTATCTCCATCAGTATCATAATGAGTTAGCGAAAGATTAAAATCTTCACCCGATTTGCCAAACATGAATGGCTCTGTTAAAAACCTAGGCGCATTGTTTTTACAAAAAGTTAGGGTATCCTCAACTGGAATAATCGCATCAAAATATAGCAGCGTTGAACCCGATTTACCCGCAGTAATATTAAAAATATCAAACGGCCTAAAATCATCAATAAAAACCAACTGATAATTCCCATGTTCAGTATAGGTATGCTGTCCTTGGTAAATATTCTTTTTAATCCCTGGAAAAACAGTTTCTCCGTTACCAAAATTGTTAACTCGTTGAATATACTCCTTAACTCCATCTCCCCATATTATTTCAACCGAATCCCTATCTGAATCGTCTTTATGATCATCAGCATAAGTAACAACAGTCACTTTGTATTCATACCCTCCTAAATGTTCGTAGGTAATATAACCTCCATAGTAATGATCGGCGCGCGCAAATGATGAAATCATTAAAAACAATACAAGAAGAATTCGCATTGAAAATAAACGAGATATTTTTGACTCCATTGTCACAAGGCAAAAATACTACCTTTATAATTAATCAAATTTCAAACAAATGAAAAAGATATATCACTTAGGGACATGCTCCACAAACATTAAAATTTTGAAAGAACTAAATCTTGATGGAGTCGAACTTCAAGACATCAAAAAGGAACCAATGACTCCTGGTCAAGTTGAGGAAATGGCAAAATTAGCTGGTTCATATGAAGCTTTATTTTCAAGAAAAGCAATGAAATATAGATCAATGGGATTGAACGAAATGAACTTAACTGAAGACGATTACAAAAAATATATTGTTGAGGAATACACTTTCTTAAAACGTCCTGTAGCAATTATTGACGGAGAGATTTTTTTAGGGAATACTAAAAAAACAGTAGAAGCCCTATCTGAAAAGTTAAAATAATATATCCAAAAGGGCGAGAACAAAGCATCGTCCAAACTAATGAAATCAACTTTCCCTGCTCATATAGCCCTTTTCACACTTAACTTATTATACGCTATAACCTGAGCTCGATTCTTATTAGCTTGAAATTCAATAAATTATGTTGGTAAAAACTTGTTAGGAAATATGGTGATTTGCAGAAAAATAGCGATTTTTATTACTTCTAAACAAATGAAAATCAAATATTTAACATGCAAAT
>CAXRIN010000022.1:0-14207 GCA_964230605.1 Flavobacteriaceae bacterium | reverse complement strand
GACATAGATCTTTTAAGGGATTTATTGTAAATACTATTGCAGCTTTAATTGCATATTCTTTCTTCCCTAAAAAACCGAAGATTAAATTTCAAGAAATTAAGACATGCCAATTAACTATTTTTTAGAATCGAGCTCAGGTTTATATGTTTCTCATTGTACTCTCTGGCATTATTCTTTTCATCTAACACAGAATGGTATCGTTTAAGTGTGCTGTAAAACAGATGTTTATTGTAGTTGTTTTTAATTTTCTCTTCAATTGATTTGAAGTCTTCTGAAATTAAATCTTTGTATTGATTTTTGTCAAAGCCAGTATTATCAAATGCATACATTGAGTAAAATACTGTATCTAAACTTTTGTTAAATATTTCGTTTGTTTCAGCTAAAGCTTCAATGTTCTCGTTTTGCTTCTGTTTGAAAACTTCAAAATCATTTTCAGATGGTAATTCACCCATCATACTTTGGCAACTAATCATTAATCTCCTAATGTCATTTAAAATAAAATACATTCCTACTTCATCAGCCATTACTTCGGCTTTCTTTAATTTTCTAATAGCCTGATGATAAAGTCCTTTTCTTTGTAAAATTTCCGCTCCGTCCATCATTCTTCTCACTTTTACACTTGAAATCGTGTCTGAATTGTAGAACGTTAAACTCTTAATTACAAGCTCATAAAGGTACTTTTTGAGTGAAGGATATCGTTTTTCAATAGATGTTCCTTTGAATTTGGCTTTGATCTTTTCTTCATCAAATTCGTCCTGTTTGTCTATCGCTTCGAATAATAAAATGTAATCGTTTTTCTTGCCAGGCGTTTGTTGTTTGGCGAGTAGTTTGAAATATCTTTTCTCAGTCTGAGTTAAGTTTTTTATGAGCTCGTGTAGGTAGTTTTGAACTTTTTGTTTTGACATAATAATGAGGTATTAGGTAGTTTAATGCAATTTATTTGAAATGTCATAAAATAAAATGCTTGTTGTTTTTAAATATTACTCATTCAAGGAGTGTAATGTGTTCGCTGTTTATAGTAAATATTCAGATTTTTGTGATTTTAAATTTCTTGTTCATTTTCCTAGAATTGGATTGTGTTGGGTTCAAGACTTGAATTTTCAATTGAATTGATCACTCATTTTTAAGGCTTATAACATTGTAAATAAATTCATTACTGAAGACCTATATTTTACTAGTTATTTCGTAAATTTGCGGCACTTTAATCGTTTGCAAATGTCTCAAGTTGATAAAATCATGGAAATAAAAGAAGGGTTAACATACGATGATGTGCTTTTAGTGCCATCTTACGCAGATATACTGCCTACACCAGAACACATTGATTTAACTACGAATCTTACTAAGAATATTTCCTTAAAAACACCAGTTATTTCTGCAGCAATGGATACTGTAACTGGTTCAGCAATGGCAATTGCAATGGCTCAGGAAGGAGGAATAGGAGTTATTCATAAAAACATGACAATTCAGCAACAGGCTGATGAAGTTAGAAAGGTAAAGAGAGCTGAGAACGGGATGATTCTAGATCCAGTTACGGTTAAGGCAGACTCAACTGTGGGCGATGCTTTGAATTTAATGGCTGAATATAAAATTGGAGGTATTCCTGTTGTTGATGATAATCATCTTTTGGTAGGAATTGTTACAAACAGAGATTTAAGATTTGAAAAGAATACTGAAAAGTCTGTAACAGAGTTAATGACTGGAGAAGGTTTGATTACAGTAAAAGAAAATACTGATTTTGAAGTTGCGGAAGAGATTTTACAAGAACATAAAATTGAAAAACTTCCAGTTACCGATGCTAACGGCAAATTAGTAGGTTTGATTACTTACAAGGATATTATTAAGATTAAGCTTCGTCCAAATGCTTGTAAAGATGAATATGGGCGTTTAAGATGTGCTGCGGCAGTTGGTGTGACGGATGATTGTGTTGAAAGAGTAACTGCTTTGGTTAAGGCTGGTGTTGATGCTGTTGTTTTAGATTCAGCGCACGGACACTCTTTAGGTATAATCAATAAATTAAAAGAAATTAAATCGGCTTTTCCTAAGCTTGATGTTATTGCTGGTAATATTGTAACACCTGAAGCTGCTACTGCTCTTGTAGAAGCAGGTGCCGATTGTGTTAAAGTAGGAATTGGTCCTGGTTCGATTTGTACAACAAGAGTTATTGCAGGAGTTGGAGTTCCTCAATTAACTGCGATTATGGATGTAGCAACTGCATTAAAGGGAACAGGAGTTGGATTAATTGCTGATGGAGGTGTAAAATACTCTGGCGATTTTGTTAAAGCTTTAGCTGCTGGTGCTGATGTTGTAATGGCAGGGTCTTTGTTTGCAGGAGTTGAAGAATCTCCTGGAGATACAATCATTTATGAAGGAAGAAAATTCAAGACTTATCGTGGAATGGGATCTATTGAAGCTATGCAAGCTGGATCAAAGGATAGATATTTCCAAGGGAAAACTGCTGATTCGAAAAAATTAGTACCTGAAGGTATTGTTGGTAGAGTTCCTTACAAAGGAACTTTGTCTGAAGTGATGTATCAAATTATTGGAGGTTTAAGATCTGGTATGGGATATACTGGTTCACCAAATATTGAAACACTTAAAACAGCTAAGTTTATAAGAATTACTGCTGCTGGTGTTCGTGAAAGTCACCCACATGATGTAACGATCACTAGAGAAGCACCTAACTATAGTAGATAATTTAATTTAAAAACCTTTTACCATGAAATTTAAAAAACTGCTTTTAATTTCGACTGTATTCTGCGGTTTTGCAGTAAATGCACAAAACAAGGAGTTAGATCCAGAATTGGCTAAACAGTGGCTTGTAACCATTGAGAATGATACCATTTCAGCTGGAGATTTTTGGTATGTTTTTAATAAAAATGCCGCTCCTGATGAAGTTGTAACAAAAGATTCTTTAAAGAATTACAGAGAGCTTTATGATAAGTTTTTGCTTAGAGTTCATGAAGCAAAGGAGTTAGGTTACGATACAACTGCAAAGTTTCTTAAAGAGTTTAACGGATACAAAGATCAATTAGCTGAATCTTATTTAAAAGATAAAAATGTTACTGAGTCGTTGGTAAAAGAAGCTTATGAAAGATCTCAAACTGATGTTGAAGCGAGTCATATATTAATTGGTTTGAAATATAATGGATTGCCTCATGATACAATGGATGCCTACAAGAAGATTATGAAAATCAAAAAGATGGCGGATAATGGTGAGGATTTTAGTAAACTAGCAAAGGAATATTCTACTGATCCAAGTGTCAAAGAAAATGGAGGTTACTTAGGTTTCTTTTCTGCGTTTAGAATGGTTTATCCATTTGAGAATGCTGCATTTAATACCCCTGTAGGTGAGGTAAGTAATCCGTTTAGAACAAGATTTGGTTACCATATTGTTAAAGTACACAGCAAAAGAAAAGCTGTAGGGGAAATCAAAGTTGCACACATCATGACGGTTGTTAAGCCTGAAATGTCAGAAGAAAAGAAAAAAGCCGCTGAAGAAAATATTCGTGAAATATATGCTAAGTTACAAGCTGGGGAAAACTTTGCAACTCTTGCTAGAAAGTTTTCGGAAGATATGAATACAGCCAATAAAGGAGGTGATTTACCTTGGTTTGGACCAAGTAAATTTGTTCCTGAGTTTGAAAATGCTGCATTTGCTTTAGATTCTAATGGAGCTTATTCTGAGCCTGTAAAAACTCCTTACGGATGGCACATTATAAAGAGGATGAATAAGAAAGAACTAGGTTCTTTTGAAGACACTAAAGGAGAAATAAAAGTTAAAGTTTCTAGATCGGATAGAGCAGAGCTGAGTAAGACAGCTGTTTTGGAGAGTATTAAAAAGAAATACGGATTCAAAGAGTACAGATCTGGAATTGATAAATTCTATAAGTTTTGTGATACTACAATCGTGTCTGGAAAAT
Organism: Flavobacteriaceae bacterium; assembly: GCA_964230605.1. Lineage (GTDB taxonomy): Bacteria > Bacteroidota > Bacteroidia > Flavobacteriales_C. The sequence goes on along the minus strand of CAXRIN010000022.1, from coordinate 10,287 downwards.
GGAAAGCTCCTTCTGCAAATAAATTAAAAGCGAAGATGTTTGAGTTTAATGGTGAAGTATATACTCAAAAAGATTTTGCTGATCATCTTACGAAAACTCTAGTACCTAAAAGAGGAGGTGACTACAGAAGATTGGTAGCTTATAGCTATGATCAGTGGATTGAAGGACTTTTAACTGATTATAAAAAGTCTAGATTAATGGAGGAAGAGCCAGATTACAGTCGTTTATTAAAAGAATATAAAGAAGGAATTATTCTTTTTGAACTAACTAGTGAGAAAGTTTGGAACAAGTCTGTTTCTGATACAGCTGGTTTAAGAGCATTCCATGAAGAAAACAAAAAACAATGGTTATGGGATGAAAGAATGGTTGGTACTGTCTATAAATGTATTGATGAAACAACAGCTAAAAAAGTTAGAAAGTACCTTAAGCGTAAAAAAGACGACGTCTTCATTTTAGAGAACATAAATGTTGATTCTAAACTTAATGTCAGAGTTGAAGCGGGGACATATCAAGCTAAAGATAGAACTGAGCTTGAAGGTTTAACTTTCTCGCCAGGTTTAACAAAGGTTTTTGAAAAAAATGGTAGCTGGATTGTTTTGAAAGTTGATAAAGTTTTACCTGTTGAACCTAAAAGTTTGAATGATATTAGAGGTAAGGTTGCTGCTAAATATCAAGACTACTTAATGGAGAAATGGATAGAAGAGTTAAGAGGTAAATACAAAATTGTTTACAACGAGAAAATCTTTAATCAGTTAGTACCTTAATGATTAAAAACATTTACAATAATCTTTTTAAGGCTGTCCGATTTGGATGGCCTTTTGTGCTTATTGTGATAATCTTCTTAAGATGTTCAGAATCCGAAGATTTAGATAAGCCTAAAGGGGAAATAGTGGCGGAGTATAATGGTAATTATATTTCTGCAAATGAACTAGAAAAACTTTTTGGCAAAGATTGGAAAACAAAGGAGGAAAAGGTGAACGACTTTTTGAGGATATGGGCAATGGATAAAATTGTAGCCAAGGAGGCTGAAAAAGTTTTGGCTGATTCTGATAAAGATTTTAGAAAAGAGATAGAGTCATATAAGAACTCATTGTTAAAATATAAATTTGAACAGAATATTCTTGATTCGGTTTTGGATTTAGAGATTGGGGCGGAAGATATTCAAAAATATTTTCAAGAAAATCAGAAGAACTTTGAATTAAAGGAAAATATAGTTCGGGTACGATACGTTAAAATCTCCAAAAAGCATAAAAAGCTTAATAAGGTTAAGTACATGATCCAGTATAAGGATTCGTCATCTCAGGAAAAGTTTTTTGATTTAATTAAAAAGGAAAATATCTTTTGTGAAGCAAACGATAGTGTATGGCACAAATTGGAAGATTTGAAAAACTTGATTCCATTTAAGCTATATAATGATGAGCATTTTTTGAGAAATTACGCTTACACAGAAGCTCCGGATGGGGATGATGTTTGGATAATTTATTTTACTGAGAACAGGTTGAAAAAAGGAGTTGCTCCACTTGAGATGGTTGAGGACCAAATAAAGGCTATTATTTTGAATCAAAGAAAGCAAGAATTGATTCAGAGCACCGAAAACAAGCTTTATCAAAAAGCAATAAAAAATAAAGAGTTAAAGATTTATGTTAAGAATAAATAAGTGGTTAAAAGCAGTTTTTGTTTTGGCTTTAAGTATTGGTTCATTAAATGCCCAAGATGAACCAATTTTAATTGACGAAGTTGTTGCTGTGATTGGTAAAAATGCGATTTTTAAAAGTGATATTGATGCTACCGTTCAGCAATTGCAAATGCAAGGAGCTCCAAAAGATTTCTCAACGTCTTGTTATGTGTTGCAAGAACGATTATTTGAAAAGCTTTTAGTTCATAAAGCAGAAGTTGATAGTGTGGATGTTTCAGATCAAGAAATTGATGATGCAATTGATAGAAGAATGAGTTACATGCTTATGAGACTGGGTGGGTCCGAAGATGAATTTCAAAAATATTATGGTAAGAGTGTCTTGCAATTTAAAAAAGAAATTAGAGGGACAGTAGCAGATAATTTGCTTGGTCAAAAGGTCAGAGGGAAAATTACTGGTGAAGTAGTTGTAAGTCCTACTGAGGTTAAAGATTATTTTAATAGTATTCCAAAAGATTCTTTACCTGTTGTTCCAGAGTCTTATAAAATTGCTCAACTAGTTGTAAAGGCTAAGCCTAATGCTTATGAAAAAGAAAGGGTTAGAAAGAAACTGGAAGATATCAGAAATAAAGTCCTTAACGGAAGTGATTTTGATTTGATGGCTAGAATATATTCAGCAGATCCAGGGTCAAGAGATAGAGGTGGAGACTTAGGTTTTTTGGGAAGAAATCAATTAGTTCCTGAGTTTAGTGCTGTTGCCTTTCGATTACAGCCTGGAGAGGTTTCTGAAATCGTTGAATCTCCATTTGGATTCCATGTTATTCAAATGATTGAAAAGAAAGGTAATTTAATTCATGCTAGGCATATTTTGTTAACACCAGAGATTTATCCTTCTGACATGAATGTTGCTAAAGAAAGAGCTGATAGTATTGTTAAGGTTATTAAATCGGGAGTAGACTTTAATAAATTGGCTTCTGATTTGAGTGATGACGAGCAATCTAAGGTTAATGGAGGTGTTGTTAGAAACCCGAATACTGGAGGTGAGTATTTTGAAGTTGAGGATTTAGATCAAAAACTATATTTGACACTTCAGACTATGGAAAAAGGAGACATTACAGGTACTGAGTTATATAGTATGATGGATGGATCAAGAGCGTATAGAATTGTTTATTTAATGGATAAACTTAATTTTCACGTTGCTGATATCAAAACTGACTACGATAGAATTAAATCAGCAGCACTTGAAAAGAAAAAAGAAGATGAAGTAAGAAGTTGGATTAACTCTCATTTGGAAGGGACTTATATTCAACTTCCTGAAGAGTACAGAGGGTGTAATGAATTGTCTGTATGGTATGCAAACGAAACTAAATCTGTAGCACAAAAATAGTATGTCAAAATTTTTTGAATCAGACGTAAAAGGGATTGATGCTTTAGCAGAAGCTTCTAAAAAGTTAGAGCTTGAAATTTCGAAAGTTATTGTAGGTCAAAAGGAAGTCGTGAAATCAATCATGATTTCAATTTTCTCCAACGGTCACTCCTTGTTGGTTGGTGTGCCAGGTTTAGCTAAAACACTTTTAGTGAATACCATTTCACAAGCCTTAGGATTAGGGTTTAACAGAATTCAGTTTACACCGGATTTGATGCCTAGCGATATTGTAGGTGCAGAGATTTTAGGTGAAGACAGGAATTTTAAGTTTGTTAAAGGTCCTGTTTTTACGAATGTATTGTTGGCTGATGAAATTAACCGTACACCGCCTAAAACTCAAGCAGCTCTTTTGGAAGCAATGCAAGAAAAAAAAGTAACTAATGCTGGTAAGAGTTTAGAGTTGCCAAAACCATTTTTTGTATTAGCAACTCAAAACCCAATTGATCAAGAAGGTACTTATCCTTTGCCTGAAGCTCAGCTTGACAGATTTATGTTTAATATCTGGGTTGATTACCCAACATTGGAGGAGGAAATAGCTGTTGTGAAAGCAACAACATCGGATCATAAATATCAAGTAAATCCTGTTTTGTCAGTTGAAGAAATCATGGCGTTTCAAGATTTAATTAGAAGAATGCCTGTTGCTGATAATGTGCTTGAATATGCTGTTAAATTAGCTGTTAAAACAAGAAAGGATTCGGATTTAGCAACGACAAATACAAAAGAATACCTAAGTTGGGGCGCTGGGCCTAGAGCCTCTCAGTATCTCATTTTGGGTGCTAAAACTCATGCGGCGCTTAATGGTAAGTATTCTCCTGATATTGAAGATGTGAAAGCGGTGGCTATGCCAATTTTAAGACACAGAGTGATGAGGAATTATAAAGCTGAGGCTGATGGGGTTTCTCTTGAGCAAATTATTGAATCTTTATTGTAATTAATGGAGGTTAAGAATTTAACACCGCAGCAGAAATCTTTACTTGATAATGGTACCTATTTACCAATCATGGAAGAATTCTATACCATTCAAGGTGAAGGTAGAAAAGCTGGCAAGCCTGCTTATTTTATAAGGATTGGAGGATGTGATGTTGGTTGTCATTGGTGTGATGTTAAAGAAAGTTGGGATGCGTCAATTCATCCATTAATTCCAGTTGATGGGATTATTGATAGGTTAGCAAACATTTCATCCAAGGATGTGGTTATTACAGGGGGAGAGCCTACAATTTATAATCTTGATTATTTATGTCAGGTTTTACACTCAAACGGGTATCAAACATTTTTAGAAACGAGTGGTGCGCACCCTTTTTCAGGTAGATGGAATTGGATCTGTTTATCTCCTAAAAAAACGTTGCCTCCGCGTGCCGAAGTTTATTCTTTAGCTCATGAATTAAAGGTTATAGTTCATAATAAAAACGACTTTAAATGGGCTGAGGAACATGCAAGAAAAGTAAATAAAGATTGTAAATTTTATTTACAGCCAGAATGGAGTAAGATAGATGACATGATGCCACTTATTGTTGATTATGTAATGGATAATCCAAATTGGAATGTTAGTTTGCAAACGCATAAATTCATGAAGATTCCATAATGAAAAAGACTTTAATTTTAGGTGCAACCACAAATCCATCTAAGTATGCCTTTAAAGCGGCAGAAAGATTAACTGCTGCCGGTTATGATATTGTTCCATATGGAATTAAGAAAGGAGAGGTTTTTGGGGTTGAAATTTTGAATGATTGGACAGAGATAGGTGAAGTACATACTGTGACTATGTATGTAGGTGCGGCGAGACAATCAGAATATTATGAAAAGATTGTTGCTTTGAATCCTAAAAGAGTTTTGTTTAATCCTGGAACTGAGAATCCAGAGTTTTATAATTTATTAAATAAAGCAGGAATTGAAACAGAAGAAGCTTGTACGCTTGTTTTACTTTCTTTAGGTGAGTATTAAAATATGTTGAGATTCAAGATTTTTAAGTTTTCTCTATTCCTTTGTTTCATATTATTATCATTAAGTTTATCTGCTCAGAAATTATATTATTTTTCCGGTTCCGATTGGTGTTCTCCATGTATTCAATTTAAAAGGAGTTTTATTGATTCTGAAGAATTCAAAATTTTTTTAACTCAATCTCGTGTTGATTTCGAAATCCTGGATTTCCCCCAAAGAGATAAAAAGCTTTCAAAAGGTTATAAAACGAAACGAGACTCATTGGCTGAGCTCTATAATAAAGAAGGTAGCTTTCCTAAATTGGTTGTTGTTTCAGATTCAGGTTTTCTAAGGTTTGATCATCATCAAACAAAAGAGGGCCTAATTAAAGAGCTCGAAAAGTATTTCGGTAAAAAATCTGCCCACTATAAATCAACCCGTTTTATGATGGGGTCTGAGTTTCAATTAACTATTAATGATATTGAGGATTCGGTTGACTATTTTCAAAAGTCATGGAGTTTTATTCAAGCTACTCAAAATTTAATTTCTGCATGGGATACAGCAAGTATAACAAGTTTATTGAATAGAAACGCAGGGCGTCAAAAAGTAAAAGTTCCATACGAGTATTTTCAGTTAGTAAAGCAATGTGTGGAAATAAGTGATTTAACTCAAGGAGCTTTTGATGTAAGTATAAGGCCAGCGCTTGAAATTTGGGATTGGAAGAAAGCCGAAGTTCCGAGTAAACAAAAAATAGATAGTGTTTTAAGTTTAGTTAATTATAAGAACATTGAGTTAAATATTGAGGACACTACAATTTTTTTGAAAAGGAAAGGTATGAAACTGGATTTTGGAGCTGTAGGTAAAGGTTATGTAGCTGATAGATTAAAATATTTTTGGGTTGACAGTTTAGACTTAAAAATGGGAGCTATTAATGCTGGAGGTGATTTAGTTTTTCTAGGTGATAAAAGGAGAGGAGTTGCGGTGCCCAACCCTCATAAATCAAATGAAGGTTTATTTACTTTTGATTTGGAGATAAACTCCATTGTTACAAGCGGTGATTATGTCCGAAACTTTGAAAAAGAAGGAAGAAGGTACTCACATATCATTGATCCCAAAACATGTGTACCAATTGATAATGGGATAACAAGCGTTACGATTTTAGGTTCAAGTGGTACACTAAATGATATTTTGGCTACAGCTGTTGCAGTGTTAGGTGAGGATGTTGGTTTAAATCTGATTGAGCAAATCCCCGGTGTAGAGATTGTTTTGGTGAGATCAGATGGTAAAGAAGTTTTTTCTTCAGGAGTGAAGTTTGATAGTGTCAAATATTAATCAAGCATAAATATATCTTCCCCCTCTTTTTTCATCAGATAATGCTCTCTCGCGTACTTTTCCATGAATTCATCATTATTCATGTTTCGAAGGAATATTTTGTTTTTAGTAGTTTCTTTTTTTAGTCTGTTAAGTTCCTTTTCAAGTTCTTCTTTTTGTTCAACTAACTCAGCGTGGAAAAAGAAATTGTAATGATCGAAAAAGCTGATCCATACAATAAAAACAAAGCCAGTAAGAATGTATTTGTTTTTAAAAACGGGATGTACTCTTTCAAGAAAATTCATGTTGTAAAATTATTTAATTGATAGAGCTTATGGGAGCTTTATTAGCTTTTGTTTTCAGCACAGGAAAGTGAATAAAGAAAAACTGCGGAAACTCTTTTTATTAATTTCCGCAGTGATATTTTAAAGTAGATCATTAGCAAGGTTTGCTAAATCTGATCTTTCCCCTTTTTCAAGCGCAACATGTGTATATAAAGGGTGTTCTTTTGCTCTTTCAATTAAATAAGATAATCCATTAGAGTAGGTGTCTAAGTAAGGTGTATCAATTTGAAAAACATCACCTGTAAAAACGATTTTGGTGTTTTCACCAGCTCTTGAGATAATTGTTTTTACTTCATGAGGAGTAAGGTTTTGAGCTTCATCAACAATAAAGAAAACGTTTGATAAGCTTCGTCCTCTAATATAGGCTAATGGACAAACTACAATTTTTTCCATTCTTTGCATCTCTTCAATTTCCAAATATTCTCTGTTGTCAAAAGAAAATTGATTTTTAATGAAGCTCAAGTTGTCCCAAAGAGGTTCCATGTAAGGGTTAAGCTTTGCGCCAGCATCACCAGGTAAATATCCAATGTCTTTGTTGCTTAACGGAACAACAGGTCTGGCAAGGAAAATACTATGGTAATCATGGTGCTGTGCAAATGCACTAGCTAAAGAAAGTAAAGTTTTACCTGTACCAGCAACTCCTTGAATAGTAACTAATTTGATGTCTGGATTAGTTAATGCGTCCATTGCAAATGCTTGTTCTGCATTTTTGGGTTTTATACCGAAGAGATTCATTTTTTCAACCCTTGAAAAAACGTCTTTTCCTTTGTTGTAAAAACTTAATGCAGATTTCTTACCATTTTTAAGTACGAAAAATTGGTTGATAGAGGTGTCTTTATCAATTACTCCGTTGTTTTCTACTTCATCTTGAGTGTATAGCTGATCAATTAAATCAGGGTCAACGTTATCAATTACCGATCTTCCAGTAGGGACTGTATCTGCTTGAATTTCAGAATCCTTAAGTTTTCCAGTTTCGTAATCTTCTGCTGTTATTCCAAGTGATTTAGCCTTTATTCTAAGGTTGATATCTTTTGATACCATTACTACTTGTCTTCTAGGGAACTTTGATTTCATGTAAAGTGCCGCATTCAAAATTCGGTGATCACCTTTGTCGTCCCCGAAAATCTCGATAGCGTCAATTTTAGATTGCAATTCATTCATTACAATAGTAAATTGTCCCTTTCCTTTGCCGTCTATAGGAATCCACTCTTGAAGAGATTGTTTTCCAGAAGCTGTGTCAACATATCTTGAAAACTCTCTTGCAGCGAAGTTTTTAGTGTCGTTACCTTTTTTGAAATTATCTAATTCTTCTAAAACAGTAATTGGAATTGCTATATCGTGTTCGTCAAAATTTTTGATTGCGTTGTAGTCGTATATGATTACAGACGTGTCTAGTACAAATAGTTTTTTTGCCATTCAGTTGTATTTTTCTCAATGTAACTTTAATTCTTGTAATAAGGTTTTGATTTCTTCTGATTAAAACTAACAGTTTACTGTTACTAAACTGTAAACAGCCTTTTATCTATCTGTTTTGTTGGATCACTTATCCAAGGTCATCAAGGAAATTAATTAAGTTTAATTTTAAAACCTTTTACGGGTAATACCGTAATGTAATGGCAAAAGCCTACACATGAAAATTAGAACAAAAAATCAGTACAACAGTGTTTTAAAGGAAATTGATGTGCTATTGGAATTGTCTTTTCTTGATAGAGATCAAACCAAGAAATTAAAAGCATTACTAGATGCTTTAGATGATTATCAGTCTAATTTATATGAAGAAAGGTTAGATGCTACATCTGAGTTGGCAACAGAGTTTTCACTTCAAGGTTCTCACAAGCTTAATTAGGTTCAACCTTTTCTATTAAATCAATTTATCAACAAATTGATAAAAATGATGTTTAAATCGTTTGTGCGGCTTGGTCTTTCAATCAGAAACATTAAATTTGAGAAGACAAATTTTCGATTCAAATAATACATTATAAGTTATGGCATTAGAATTAACAGACGCGAATTTTGAGGAGTTAGCGGTAAAAAGTGATAAACCAGTAGTAGTAGATTTTTGGGCAGAGTGGTGCGGACCTTGTAGAATGGTTGCTCCTGTAGTTGAGGAGTTATCTAAAGATTACGAAGGAAGAGCTATTGTTGGTAAAGTTGATGTTGATACAAACAACGAGGTTTCAGCGAAATATGGAATTAGAAATATTCCTACAATTCTTTTCCTTAAAAATGGAGAAGTAGTTGACAAACAAGTTGGTGCAGCTCCAAAAGCAGCTCTTGCTGAAAAGTTAGAGAAACTTCTTTAATTAGATAAAAAAATAACTTTAAGGCCTTTTCGTTAATTCGGAAGGGCTTTTTTTATACTTGGTTATTATATTTTATTTACATTAAAGGTTAACTAAAAATTCTATTTTTGAATAATGCCGATTGAAAAACAGCATGTTACTCATTTTTCTAAGTTTGGCTTAATTGCCCAGCAGGTAGTTGAAGGCTTTTTAACAGGTTTACATAAAAGCCCTTTTCATGGATTTTCGGTTGAGTTTGCTGAGCATAAAATTTATAACCCTGGAGATTCCACAAAAAACATTGATTGGAAGTTGTATGCAAGGACAGAGAAATTGTTCTTGAAAGAGTTTGAAGAAGAAACTAATGTTAGATCAACAATTGTGCTTGATATTTCGGGTTCAATGAGATTTCCTGAAAGTTCCAATCAATCTATTAATTCCTTAAATAAATTAGGTTTTTCAATATATGCTGCTGCTGCTTTATTATTTCTTTTAAATAAACAAAGAGATGCTTCAGGTTTGGTGTTTTTTGATGAGTTAGTCAGGTTTCAATCTGAGATTAAAGGAAGTAAAACACATTTGGCGTTTTTGATTAAACAGCTTGAGGATGTTTTGAGTAATAATGTTCAAACACAAGGGGTTTCAAGTCTTTCTGATTCGATCCATCGAATTGCGGATCAAAGTCCCAAAAGAGGTTTGGTTACTTTATTTACGGATTTCTCATTGCATAGCTCAAAAGATGATTTGGATAAAGTTCTCCAGTCTTTGCAACATTTAAGGCATAATAAAAATGAGGTTTTAGTCTTTAATGTTCTTGATAAGACGTTTGAAGCAGATTTTAAGTTTGGGAGTAGGCCTCATAAATTTATCGACCTTGAAACAGGAGAGGAGGTTAAGATGACCCCGTCTGAATTTCAGGAAAAGTATCAACGTCTGAAAAATAAACAGTTAGAATACATCAAAAATAAGTTACTCAATTTTGGAGTTGAATATGTTGAAGCTGATGTGGAGGAGGGGTTTAATAAGGTTTTAGAGTCGTATTTAATTAGACGTTCTAAATTATAGTGCTTTGTGGAGGGGTTTAAACAATTTGTTGTTTTAATAGCTCCTGCTCTAGGTATTTATTTGTGGCTTTGGTGAATTGGTAAAATAATAGCTGTTTACAAGTACATCATAAAAGAAGAACTTTACAAAAAACCTTTTTACATCATTCTTGCAATAGTAATGTTGCTATTAACCTGAGCTCGATTCTAAAAAATAGTTAATTGGCATGTCTTAATTTCTTGAAATTTAATCTTCGGTTTTTTAGGGAAGAAAGAATATGCAATTAAAGCTGCAATAGTATTTACAATAAATCCCTTAAAAGATCTATGT
>CAXRIN010000021.1:0-14840 GCA_964230605.1 Flavobacteriaceae bacterium | reverse complement strand
ATCTTGAATTACTTTGAAAACAGAAGCACTAATGCATCAGCAGAATCATTTAATGCTAAAATTAAAGCTTTTAGAGCTCAGTTTAGAGGTGTAAAAAACAAGGAATACTTTTTATTCAGATTAACAAATATTTATGCCTAATCCCCAACTTTTGTGCTTGCCCCCTTAATATGTCTCCTATTATAAAGTTTCAATTAGGATTAAGCGCGAAAATAATTATTTGGAGAATATGAATGGAAATAAAATAAAACAAAAAGGTCATCCATATGGATGACCTCTTCTAAATTGTGTTTTATAAATGCTTTCTTGACTAAGCTATTGAAGCAACAGACTTAGACACTGCAGATTTTAAGTTTGCAGCTTTGTTCTTATGAATGATGTTTCTCTTAGCAACTCTATCAATTAAAGAAACTACTTTTGGTAAAGCTTCTTCAGCAGCCTTTTTATCATCTAGGCTTTTGATATCTCTAATTGCATTACGCATAGTTTTATGGTAATACTTATTGCTGATTTTCTTTTTCTCAGCTTGTCTAATTCTCTTTTTTGCACTAGCGTTATTTGCCATAATCTTTAAAACTTAAAAAAAGAGGCTAGCCTCTTTTTTGTTGGTTTAAGTAGCCCGTAGGGGAATCGAACCCCTGTTTCCAGGATGAAAACCTGGCGTCCTAACCCCTAGACGAACGGGCCAAAATGTCTACCTCTTTTAATTGAGGACTGCAAATGTATATCGTTTTTTCTTTCTGAGCAAATTTTATTTTAAAAAATATCCTCCCTGAGAATAAACCACTGATTTACAGTTAAATATTTTTCAAAGAATTAGTACGCTTTAGCAAACAATACTCTTTGCGTTGAAGGTTTTCCAGTGTAAACACACGTACCGTCTTCTTGTTTATTATTTAAAGGAATACATCTTATCGTTGCTGAAGTCTCTTCTTTTATTTTAAGCTCCGTTTCAGTTGTACCATCCCAATGAGCAGCAACAAACCCACCTTTAGTATTAATTACTTCTTTAAACTCTTCATAGGAATTTACTTCAGTAATATGTTCATCACGGTATTTTTTTGCCTTATTAAATAAATTGCTCTGGATATCTACTAAAAGATTTTCCACATGTTCTACAACACCATCAAAAGGAATAGTTTCTTTAGTCTTTTCATCACGTCTGGCAACCTCAATATTACCAGCTTCTAAATCTCTATTACCAAGAGCTAATCTAATAGGGACACCTTGGAATTCATATTGCGCAAATTTAAACCCAGGACGTTGATTATCCCTGTCATCATATTTAACGCGAATACCTTTATCTTTCAAAGCCTTTATCACTGGCTCTAACTTTTCTGAAATAGCGTTTAATTGCTCCTCTCCTTTATATATTGGCACAATAACAACCTGAGTTGGTGCTAATTTGGGAGGAACAATTAATCCTTCATCATCGGAATGACTCATAATTAATGCACCCATCAATCTTGTAGAAACACCCCATGAAGTTGCCCAAACATGTTTTAACTGACCATCTTTATCTGCAAATTTAACATCAAAAGTCTCCGAGAATTTCTGACCTAAAAAGTGAGATGTACCAGCCTGAAGAGCTTTTCCATCTTGCATTAGAGCTTCAATACAATATGTATCCAACGCACCAGGAAATCTTTCATTTTCGGTCTTTACTCCTTTCACGACTGGAACAGCCATGTAATTCTCAGCAAAATCGGCGTATACATCTAACATTTGTTTAGTTTCAGCAACAGCCTCCTCTTTCGTAGCATGAGCAGTGTGACCTTCTTGCCATAAGAACTCTGACGTTCTCAAGAAAATCCTTGTTCTCATCTCCCATCTCATAACATTCGCCCATTGATTAATTAAAATAGGCAAATCCCTGTGAGATTGAACCCAACCTCTATATGTATTCCAAATGATTGTCTCAGAAGTTGGTCTTATAATCAACTCTTCTTCTAATTTCGCTTCAGGATCAACAACAACACCATCACCTTCCTCATTATTTTTTAATCTGTAATGCGTTACAACTGCACACTCTTTTGCAAAACCGTCAACATGTTCAGCCTCCTTGCTTAAATATGACTTCGGAATCAACAAAGGAAAATAAGCATTACTATGCCCGGTATCTTTGAACATCTTGTCCAAAACCGCTTGCATATTTTCCCAAATGGAATAACCATAAGGTTTTATAACCATACAACCACGAACATCTGAATTTTGAGCTAAATCAGCTTTTATTACTAATTCGTTATACCACTTAGAAAAATCTTCTGCTCTACTTGTAAAATCCTTAGCCATTTTTGGAATAATTTTTGCTAGTTTTGACTTAATTCAAAAACGCAACAAAACCAATTGTTTAACGTTTTGGAAGGCAAAAATACAAATAAAGGATTGATTAAAATATGAAGCAGTTTAAACAAATTTTAGTAGGTGCATTATTAGTTACAGGACTATTTGTAAGTTATAATTCATTTGGTTCTGCAAGTAATTATTCAAGCCTTATCCAACAAGGAGATAAAAAAAGTAAATCTTCAAGCAAGTCATCATCTAAGTCTAATAGCGACAAAAAAGAGAAAAAATCAGGAAGTAGAACAAGGACTTATACCCCACCTAAAAAAGACAAATAAAATTAGAGGTTAAATTTCTGAAAGAAGAAATGTGCAAACAAGACTTATATTTAAAAAAGACCATAAAAAAAGGCTTCACGAATGAAGCCTTTTTATATGGTTGTAATTTCATTTTAGTTTTTCTCAACTACATCTTCTGCTAATTCAGGATCAACCAAAATTCTACCACAGTGCTCACAAACTAAAACCTTTTTTCTTAATCTGATATCCAATTGTCTTTGCGGTGGAATCGAGTTAAAACATCCTCCACATGACTCACGTTCAACAGAAACAACAGCTAAACCATTTCTCATTGAACCTCTAACTCTTTTGTAAGCAATCAATAATCTTTCATCGATTACTTCTTCAGCTTTTCTTGATTCAGCTTCAAGATCTTTCTCTTCTTTTTCAGTTTCAGAAACAATGCTATCTAACTCACCTTGCTTCAATTTTAAATCAGCTGATCTAGCATCTAACTTTTCTTGATTCTCAGTAAGGATTTCTTTCTTACCATCAATCTTAGCTTTTGCTTCTTTAATTCTTTTATTAGCTAATTCAATCTCTAAAGTTTGGAATTCAATTTCTTTAGACAAAGAATCATATTCTCTGTTATTTCTAACATTATTTTGTTGCTCCTTGTATTTTTCAATAGCAGCTTCCGCATCAACAATTAAATTTTTCTTGTCAGAAATATTTTGCTCAAGTTCAGCGATCTCACCATTAATCTTGTCGATTCTTTTGTTTAATCCTGTTACTTCGTCTTCTAAATCTTGTACCTCTAAAGGCAACTCCCCTCTTACGATTCTAATTTTATCAATTTTAGAGTCAACAAGTTGTAATGAATAAAGTGCTTTTAACTTGTCTTCTACTGTAATTTCCTTAGCTTTTGCCATCTTAATCTTTATAAATAATTAATCGGATTAGTATTCACTTTCGAAAAATGAGCCTCAAAGGTAGTGAATTTTTTAGTTAGATAATCATAAATAAGCTCCTGCGTACAAATTTCAGCTTCGAAATGCCCGATGTCTGCAATAACTATCTTATTCTCAGCATCAAAAAACTGATGATACTTAAAATCACTAGTTACAAAAACATCAGCCCCAGCTTGAATGGCTTCCGACAAAAGAAAGCTTCCACTCCCTCCGCAAACAGCGACTTTCTTCACTGGATTATCCAACAAATTTGTATATCGAACAACTCCTGCTTTGAATTGCTTTTGAATAAAATGTAAAAACTCCATTTCACCCATTGGATTTTTTAACTCCCCAATCATTCCTGCACCTACAGATCCCTCTCCTTTTTTTAAACTCAAAATTGATCTATTTTCTAAACCTAATAAATCACAAATCTTTGAATTCACCCCATCCATCACCGAATCCAAATTTGTGTGACAAGCATAAATAGCAATATCATTTTTAATTGCTTTTATAACTGTTCTTTCTACATAATTAGAACCGTTAAACTTTTTTAATCCTCCAAACACAATTGGATGATGAGCAATAATCAAATTAGCCCCTTTGGTAATTGCCTCTTCAACAACATCCTCTGTACTATCTAAAGTAATAAGCACTCCCTTCACCTCAACATTAGGATCACCAACAATTAGCCCGGCATTATCATACCCTTCTTGAAACCTCAGAGGAGCCCACTCCTCCATTACATCTGTTACGTTTTTGATCGTCGCCATTATGTAAATGTAAAAATTCAATAAATGTATTCAAAGATCAAGCATTAAAACAAAAATCCCTCAGAATTATCTGAGGGATTTAGCATTCAATTTTTTATGTAATTACAGTTTAAAAGCTGCTTTTACCTTATCAACGTAATCTAATTTTTCCCAAGTAAACAATTCTACTTCAACTGTTTTTTCAGAACCATCAGCACCAACAAATTTCTTTTTCACTACCTCATTTTTACGTCCCATATGTCCGTAAGCCGCAGTTTCCAAATACATAGGATTTCTTAATTTCAATCTTGTTTCAATAGCATATGGACGCATATCAAAAACTTCTTCAACGATTTTAGCAATTGCTCCATCGTCCAAACCAACTTTTGAAGTTCCGTAAGTATTAATAAAAACACCCATTGGCTCAACTACTCCAATTGCATATGAAACTTGAACTAAAACTTCATCACATACTCCCGCAGCTACTAGGTTTTTAGCGATATGACGAGTAGCATAAGCAGCAGAACGATCTACTTTAGATGGATCTTTACCAGAGAAAGCTCCACCACCGTGAGCCCCTTTACCTCCATAAGTATCAACTATTATTTTTCTACCTGTTAACCCAGTATCTCCGTGTGGCCCTCCAATTACGAATTTACCAGTTGGGTTGATATGGTAAGTAATATCACTATTAAACAAAGCTTGCAATTCAGTTGGTAATTGCTCTATCACACGAGGAATCAAAATATTAATAACGTCCTCTTTGATTTTTGCCAACATTACTGGCTCTGTATCAAAATCATCGTGTTGAGTTGAAAGCACAATTGAATCGATTCTTAAAGGAACATTATCTTCCGAATACTCGATTGTAACTTGAGATTTAGCATCTGGCCTTAAATAAGGAATCAATTCCCCTTCTCTTCTTAACCTTGCGTGCTCAATTAAAATCTTGTGAGAAAGATCTAAAGCCAAAGGCATGTAGTTTTCAGTTTCCTTAGTTGCATAACCAAACATCATCCCTTGATCTCCTGCTCCTTGCTCTTCAGGATTACCTCTATCAACTCCTTGGTTAATATCAGCAGACTGCTCATGAATTGAGGAAAGAACTCCACAAGAGTTCGCTTCAAACATATATTCAGACTTTGTGTAACCGATTTTCTCAATTACATCTCTAGCAATCTTCTGAACATCTAAGTATGTAGTAGATTTAACCTCACCTGCTAAAACCACCTGACCTGTAGTAACAAGTGTTTCACAAGCTACCTTAGATTGTGGATCAAAAGCTAAAAAGTTATCAATTAGTGCATCAGAAATTTGATCTGCTACTTTATCTGGATGTCCTTCCGAAACAGATTCAGAGGTAAATAAATAGTTTGCCATTAGATTTTTTTTTCAAACACGAAGTTAGTTAATCCTTTGTTAAATTTTGGAATACATCTTCCATTTTTTGCTCTCTCCTTTGCATACTTAACACCAAATTAGCGTTATCAATTGCAAACTGAGAGATTAGAGGTCGAATATCAGTTTTATCTTTTGAAACGATTACAAATTCTTTATCAGACTTTTTAATCACCTTATTCACTCCTTTTAAATTCTTTAATTCTTCTTCAGAAACAGACTGATCAAACTCCACCTCCACAACAATTTCTGTCCCACCTGTTTGTAATTGCTCAATTTTATTGTCAGCTACAATCTCTCCTTGCTTTATAATAATAGCTCTATCACATATTGCTTCAACCTCTTGCATAATATGCGTTGATAGCATAATTGTTTTAGTTTCTCCTATAGACTTAATTAATTGTCGGATATCTTTTAATTGATTGGGATCCAAACCAGTTGTTGGCTCATCCAAGATTAAAACCTCAGGGTCATGAATTAATGCAGCAGCCAGACCTACTCTTTGTCGGTACCCCTTAGAAAGTTGTCTGATTTTTTTTGTTTTCTCAGGAGTCAAACCAGTCAACTCAATCATCTCCTCAACTTTCTCTTTTTTATTTTTCAATTTATGGATATCGGCAATAAAAGAAAGAAACTCTTTTACATACATATCTAAATAGAGAGGGTTATGCTCTGGCAAATAGCCTATCTTTTTTCTAGATTCTATTGAATTATTCAAAACATTTATTCCACAAACGTTTACTTCTCCTTCAGACTGCGTAATGTAACCTGTTAGAATTTTCATCATGGTTGACTTTCCAGCGCCATTTGGCCCCAAAAACCCAACCACTTCACCTGTACCAATTTCAAATGAAACATTATTTAAAGCCTTCTGCTTTCCATAAATTTTGGTAACTCCTTTAACTGAAACTGACATATACTAAGGTTATCTGCTTAAAAATAATAAGAAACTTAGGAAAAGTAACAACACAATATCAATGTAGAATTGTCATAAGAATGTTTATAAACTATTTTTGCTCTAATGAAAGGACTCGTTTACAAGTCGACAGGTAGTTGGTACAAGGTTAAAGATGAAGAGGGAAACTTTTTTGAATGCCGTCTAAAAGGTAAATTCAGGATCAAAGGACTCAAAGTAACTAACCCTGTTTCTGTTGGTGATGTTGTGGATTTTGAAATCGAAGAAGGAAAAGAAACTGGTATTATCTCCAAAATAGAAGATAGAGAAAACTACCTGATCCGTAAATCTGTAAACCTTTCAAAACAATACCATATTCTCGCTGCTAACGTTGATCAAGCAGTTTTAGTCGCAACGGTTACACAACCCGACACCTTAAATGAATTCATAGATAGATTTTTAGTTTCAGTAACAGCCTATAATATTCCAGCTGTTATTATCGTGAACAAACTAGATGTTTATAAAGACAAACATCTAGAGCAACTAGCTGATTGGGATATTATATATTCAGAAGCGGGCTATTCTGTTCTCCCTATTAGCGTAGAGAAAGGAATTAATATTGACAAAGTCCAGGAGCTATTCAAAGGAAAAACTACAGTTCTATCTGGCAATAGTGGTGTTGGAAAAAGTAGTCTACTTAAAAAGTTAATCCCTGATTTAGAAATTGCAGTAAAGGAAATTTCAGAAATGCATCAGCAAGGAGTCCACACTACTACTTTTGCTGAAATGTATGACCTACCTTTTGGTGGGCATTTAATAGACACTCCTGGCATTAGAGGATTAGGTGTAGTAGACATTGAACCTGAAGAATTAAGTAATTACTTCCCTGAATTCTTAAAATTAAAACCTGATTGTAAATTCAATAACTGTGTGCACATTAACGAACCGCATTGCGCTGTTAAAGATGCATTAGAAGAGGGAGAAATTGCACCAGAACGATACAATAGCTACCTAAGTATTTACAATAACGATCAAGACGAAAACTACAGATAATGAGAGTAACTATTCAAAGAGTGCTTGAAGCATCAGTTAAAGTTGAAGGCAAAATCGTTGGAGAAATTAAAACTGGTCTTTTGATTTTATTAGGGATTGAAGATGAAGACACCAGTGAAGATATTGAATGGTTAACTGGCAAAATTTCAAAACTTAGAATTTTTCCTGACGATAAAGCACCAATGAATCAAAGTGTAATGGATGTAGAAGGAGATATTTTGGTTGTAAGTCAATTTACTTTATTCGCCAGCACAAAAAAAGGAAACAAACCTAGTTTCACTCGTTCCGGAGAACCTCAATTTGCAAAAGAAATGTGTGAGAAGTTTGTTTCAGAATTAGCTGTTAAAACAGGAAAGACAGTTCCAACTGGCGTTTTTGGGGCAGATATGAAAGTATCACTTGTTAACGATGGACCAGTTACAATTAATATAGATTCAAAAAACCGCGAGTAATCATCGTAATTTGACATGGTATTCCCCCTCAGAGAACGCTGAGCTCCCCGAGACAAACTTATTTTTTTGATCTCTCTGAGTACTCCGAGTTCTCTGAGAGAGAAAAACAATCATCTTTTCACTATTTTAGCAGCATGAAAATTCTAATCATCAACGGACCAAACTTGAATCTTTTAGGTAAAAGAGAACCTGAAGTATACGGATCAACTACTTTCGAAGAATACTTTGAAGAGCTGAAAAATAAATTCGGATCGTTAGATTTAGAATATTACCAAAGTAATGTTGAGGGTGAATTAATTGATAAAATTCACGAGGTTGGTTTCAGCTACGACGGAATCGTTATCAATGCTGGTGCCTACACACATACATCTGTTGCTTTAAGAGATGCTATTGCAGGAGTTGAAACGCCTGTAATTGAAGTGCATATTTCTAATACTCACCAAAGAGAAGAATTCAGACATCATTCTTATATTTCTCCTGTTTGTAAAGGAGTTATTTTAGGATTTGGATTAGATTCTTACAGACTGGCCCTAGAGAGTTTTTCTTAATTTATTCAAAGGCAACACCAATAAACAACTTAAACAAGCTGTTGTTCCTAACGTACCTCCTAACCCTCCAAAATTGAGCGTTAAGAAATAAAACAGTGTGCCAAAAATTAAGCCTGCTAGCATAATTGCACCCCAGTTAAAATGTTTTTTTGAACTCATCCCAACAAATGTTCCTCCCATAAAAACAGCAGATATTACTAGCGCATATCCATTAAAATCATAAAACTCGAGCGGAATACTAATTAGTAGAGAACTCAAAGCAGAGGCTAAAACTGGCCCTGTTTTTTTGTTGGAAAAGAAGAAAGTAATTACCGCCCCAATAAACCCAATTAAGACAGTAAACATTAAAGAAATAAAATGAAAAGGCGGGAAATTAATCTCTTGACTTGGATCTGATTTAATAAGCGTCCAAATAATAACAGCTCCAAATCCAATTGAACCCAATTTACCACCAATACCATTAAAACTATTTTTCAATAGTTCTAAAATCAATCCTCCCACTAAGATTGCTAAAACAATACTTGCAGTATCATGGAATTTAGCGGGATTTGACATTCCCGCAAAAGCTCCAGCATAAATAGCAGCTGGAATTATTTTCAAATTTTCATTTCCAGATTTAAAAAACAGAATACTTCCCAAAACCCCAACAACCGAAGCAGATAAAACATTAGAAAATTCAAATTGATTTTGAAGAAAAAATGTTGCAACCAGGCCGAAACCAAAACTTAAAATATTAGTGATTATTGACTTTGATGGCAGCGCAATTTGAAGTGGGCTAAGATAATATCCTGGCAAAATAAGTAAACCTAACAAACTCCACCATCTAAACAATGGGAAAACTACCCATACAAGAAAAAGTAAATGGATTATTCCGAGGAGAAAAGCTGGAATCAATCTGCCGCTATTCATCAAGCTAAATATTTAGCAACAATTGGCAACCTTCTTCCCATTCCAAAGGCTTTGTGACTTACACGTAAAATAGGCGGTGTTTGATACCTTTTATATTCGTTGATATTCACCATCCTTAAAACTCTATTCACAAGCGCCTCATCAAATCCCATTTCTACCAATTCTCTCGGACCTTTTCGATTTTCGATATACTCAAAAAGCATTTTATCTAACACATCATAATCTGGTAAAGAGTCAGAATCCTTTTGATCTTGTCTTAATTCAGCTGATGGTGGCTTTACGATGGTATTCTCTGGTATTACTTCTGCATCTTTATTGATATACCTAGCTAGTTCAAAAACTTCAGTCTTATATACATCTCCCAAAACAGCTAAACCGCCGCACATATCACCATACAAAGTTCCATACCCAACTGCAGCTTCACTTTTATTAGATGTATTTAAAACAATATGTCCAAACTTATTAGAAACAGCCATCACCAATACACCTCTTGTTCTTGCTTGTAAATTCTCCTCTGCTAATCCAAAAGGTAAATCTTTAAAAATCGGCTTCAATTTTTCATCGTAAGCATCATATATATCTTTGATTGCAATCACTTCATACGGTGCTCCAATATTTTCAGCTAACTCCTTGGCATCTTGAACAGAATGATCAGATGAGAATTGAGAAGGCATTAAAATACCGTATACATTTTCATTCCCGAGTGCTCTTGCTGCTAAAGCAAAAGTAACTGCAGAATCAATCCCTCCACTTAATCCAACTATAGCCTTTTTGAATCCTAATTTTCTAAAATAATCTTTGATTCCCATCACGAGCGCATCATGAATCAATTCAATTTTAGCACCCGACTGAACTTTTCCTTTTGAGAACCGCCCTCCTTCAAGATCCGAAATCATCAATTTCTCTTCAAAGAATGATTCCTGATTCGCAATCTCGCCATTACTATTCATGAAAAAGGATCCCCCATCAAAAATCAATTCTGTTTGCGCTCCAACGTGATTACAATAAACAATTGGCAAACCAGTTTTAAGGGCATTTTCCTTTAAAACTGCTTTTCTTTGCAAATCTTGATTATAAGAGAATGGAGATGCTGCAATATTCACTATCAATTCCGCCCCTTTATTTTTCAACTCCAAAGCTGGAGTTTGGGTATACAAAGGATTATCCCCCACATTCCACAAATCTTCACAAATTGCAACACCTACTTTTTTACCTGCTATTTCAATTACTTCAAATTCTCTATTAGGTTCAAAATATCTATACTCATCGAATATATCATAGGTAGGTAAAAGCGTTTTATTAATCACTTTCTTAACCTGTCCATCCGCTAAAACAAAAGCTGAATTAAAAAGTGGTTTACCATGCCCCGTATCATTTCTACTAGGCCCACCTAGAACTACAGTAATACCTGTCGCCACCTTTGCAATTTCATCAATACTTTCCAAACATTGATTAATAAAATCGTTAAACTCTAAAAAATCTCTTGGTGGATAACCACAAACAGCTAATTCAGAAAACACAACCAAATCAACACCTTCTGATTTTGATTGATTAATATTTTGAATAATCTTTTGAGTATTCGATTCAAAATTCCCAACATGGAAATTCAATTGAGCAACAGCGATTTTCATAATGCAAAGGTAAAATGAAGATTGGAGAAAGACATAAAAAAAGAGAGCATGTTGTCATGCTCTCTTTTTATTTAAATATTTTGGATGATTAAAACTGAACTCCAATTTGAAGTGCGCAGTAATTTAATCTTGTTGCTCTTTGAAAAGAAGCGTTTGTTGTTCGGTAAAAAATTGAATCCGAACTTTTTTGCATCAAATTGTTTAAAGCCAAGTTACAATTTACTCCAATCAATAAAGATGTATTACCAACTAAATTCCACTCAACACCTGCTCCAAAATTAACTCCTACTCTTAAAAAGTTTACTTCGTTTTTCGCTTCTAATCTTGACTCATTTCCTGACAATTCAGTAGTTGCTCCATCACTTTCATTCAGCTTTACAACGTTTTTACTAGCAAAAGCATTTGTTACAATATTTGCCATACCTCCGAACTCTCCATAGTATGTCAAATAACCAATTTCAGCAGTTCTAAATTTAAAAGTAAGCGGAACATCAATTGAATTAATAATATATCTTCTAGAATACAACTGATAGGCCTCTGCTGCTGTACTTATTCCGTTATCAACTATTACATATTTTAAACCTACAGTATCAGTATACTCAATTCCTCCTGTAGTTTGAGTAAATAACAACCCTGAAGCGATTGCAACGTTCTTGTTTAAACAGTATTCATAATTTAATCCACCTGCAACATGGTAACCAATACTCTTGTTTTCCGATCCAATTTTATTCACTTTAAACCAAGAAGCACCTGGTGTTACTTTCAAACCAAACCTGTGTTTTCTGAATTCAGGACCTGATGATGCGTCTTGAGCTAAAGCGCTAAATCCAAGACCTAAAACGAATAATGATGCAATAATTTTTCTCATGACTTTAAGTTTATTAAAAAACTGCTTTTCAAATTATGTTTCTTTCAACAATAATCTCGTTATGTTAAAAGTTAACTTTACGAAATTAAATAAAGCAATCCATAGTTTATGAAGAACGTCCTTATTTTGTTTTTATTTATTATCAGTTTAATCTCTTGTTCTGAGCCTAAATTAATTGTTGATACATCAAATAGCAAGGCTCATCTTACTTTTAAACACTACGAACAAGATTTATTTAATTTAAACAGAAGTAATTTGGAGTCCTCACTTGACAGTTTGGCTTCTAAATATCCTGTTTTCATAAACGGCAATTACAAAGACCCTACCAAAATTATTCAACTCAATCATTATTTAAATAATGACTTGAATATTAAACTATTTAACGATTGGAATCAAAAAATTGGATCATACAATTCATTACATGAGGAGTTAAACAATGCCTTTTCTCATTTTAAATATTACTACCCTAACGATTCTTTACCCACCATTTACACCTACATTTCAGGATTAAACTACGAAGAACCAATAGTAGTTAATCAAAATGAAATTTTAATTGGTATCGATATGTTTTACGGAAAAGATTACAAACCGTACCAACAACTTCAAATCCCACAGTACCTCTCCAAAAACAATGAAGTTCAATTTATTCAGCCCGTTGTAATGAGAGCCTACGCTTCGAAAAAATTCGCTCCTTACCTAGGTGGAGAAACCTTATTGGATCACATGATTTCATTGGGTAAAATTGAATATTTCTTAGAAGCCATGATGCCTACAATGATGGATTCTACAAGGTTTCAGTTCACTACAAAACAAATGATTTGGTGTTACAGTCATGAAAATTCATTTTGGAAACATCTTACTATGAAACAATACCTTTTCTCAAAGGATTATCACACTTTTAAAAAATTCCTTCTGTACGGACCATTTGTTTCTTCTTTAGAAAGAGATTCTCCAGGTAGAGCTGGAATTTTCATTGGCTATCGAATTGTAAAAGATTACATGGATAAAAACCCAGATGTTAGTCTGCAAGACTTAATGACAAATACAGATTTTAAGGCTATTTTTAAGGCCTCGAAATACAATCCGTAAACATGAGCAATAAGAAAGAAATAAAATTTACCGTTACACTTGATGAAAACCATATTCCTGAAAAGTTAGAATGGACAGCCTCTGAAGGCGGTGGAGTTACTGCTGAAGAAATTAAAGCTTTAATGATTTCAGTTTGGGATGGAAATGAAAAGGTTGCCAAGAGAGTTGACTTATGGACCAAAGAAATGATGGTTGACGAAATGAAACATTACCATTTTCAAACATTAATGACTTTAGCCGATTCTCTTGAAAGATCAACTGGAGAAAATCAAGTCGCGAAAGAAATTCGTGAATTCGGAATAAAAATAGGCAAGGACATGAAAATCTTGACTAGATAAGTCTAATTAGTCAACTTTACACACTGATAGAGGAAAGCTTAATATAAAATCGGCTCCATTTCCCGGGGTCGATTTCACGTGAATATTCCCTCCAATTTTCTCTACAACCTTTTTAACTATTGGCAACCCAATACCCGTAGATTCATATGACTCTTTTTGTTTAAGCGTTTCAAAAAGATTAAAAACCTTATCATGAAACATTGGATCAATTCCTTTTCCGTTGTCTTTAAAGTGAATTAAAAAGTTTTTACTTCTTAAACCAGGATAAATAAACAATTCAGGCTCTTCTTTATCATTGTACTTAATTGCGTTAGTAATTAAGTTTTGTACAACCTGCATTACCTCTATTTTATTACCCTTTAGCATAGGTAAATCCTTAGAAATTTTCAATTTAAAATTACTTGGGATTTCAATTAAGTCTTTTACTTCTTCAATAACTTCATTCATATTAACCCACTCCGTTTCTTGCGATCCTCCAACTTGAGCATAGCTTAAAACAGACATGATTAAGTGTTCCATTCTGACCAATCTTCCATCAATTAAATCAAAATTCTTTTGAACTTCCTATGGCAATTTTAAATCAGCGTCCTCCATATCCTCTTTTATGAAATGAATTAGCGTTTTAATTGCTCTTAATGGAGATTTTAAATCATGAGAAAGCACATATGAGAATTGCTCTAATTCTTGATTTTTTTGTTTGATTTCGTTTATCGAATTCATCCGCTCCGTCACATCAAACCTTATAGACATATAGTAGTCTGGATGATTTTTGTGATTCATAAAAGGAATGATTGTCGTATCTACCCAATAATTAGTTTTATCCTTCGCTTCATTTTTAACATTTCCCCTCCAAATTTTCCCATTAGCAATGGTTGACCAAATGTCTCTAAAAAAAGCAGGATCATGATATCCTGAATTAACAATATTGTGGTCTTTTCCTAAAAGCTCACCTTCCTCATATTTAGAAATTTCACAAAACTTTTTATTGGCAAAAATGATTTTTCCCGATCGGTTAGTGATCGAAACTAAAGCAGATTGATCTAAAGCGTTTTTGTAATCTTCAAAATTCTTTATTGCTTTTCTTACTTCGGATATATCCGACATCACCCCTACAAACTCAGTTTTATTGTAATCAAATTCCCCTTTTAGGTTAAAGAATTTATACTCCCCATCTTCAGTCTTTATTCGAAAGTTTAGATCATTATGAGTTTTGTTCCTAAAAATATTCTCAAACTCCTCTAAAACCTTCTTTTTGTCTTCTATGTTAAAAGACAAGTAATCTTCAGTATTTCTTTTAAAACTAGTTCATTTTTTGTGTTTTCGGAAGTATTTAATACTCAACAATAGTCTTCAATAAATGGTCTGCCTTTTTGCAGCCACAAGATCATGTTAA
>CAXRIN010000020.1:0-45781 GCA_964230605.1 Flavobacteriaceae bacterium | reverse complement strand
TAGCTTTAAAATCAATAACAAATCACATTGTAACATCTAGTGTAGATTATAATTCAAAAAAATTATCATTTAGCAGCGAAATAGGTATAGGTAAATATGAAGATGAGTTCACTCCAGAAAATATTGGCTGGGGTGAGTTAGCTTCCATAAAAGTTAATACCAATAAGGAGTTGACCTTTTTACCATTACAAATTCACACATACAGAATTAGTGAAAAAGTAGTAAATAATAATTCTATTTTTATAAACTCTTCAATAAACCAAGTGCAGTCAGCAGCTTCATCCGGTCCATCAAGTGTTGCCTCAAATGGTGTATTACAACAAACAGGAAGTGGAATTCTGCCCATGGGGCAATTAGCTAATAATCGTCAAGGGTTTGATTTAAGCACCAATTTCAAATTCAAATCTTTTCAATTTACAATAGGAAATAGTATTGCCAAAGAGATTAAAAAAATCGGAAACCAAATAAGTTACAATCATTTGAATGGTCTAACAATGTCAAGATTCTGGAGATGGTCTTTCCCATCAGGCGTTGGCCCTTACCAGAAAAAAAATGTAGTTTATCGCTCGGTTTATGAATCAATTATACTAACTCAAACTGACAACAACGGTAACTTACCATTCCACAAATTTTTTAATACAGCTGAGTTACAATTGAAATACAAGCTTAATTTATTTAAAAAACAGATGTATTTTTTTTATTTGAGTTCATTCAACTCAGTTCAAGATAAGCTATCAGCATTTACAATTATTAATGAAAAAGCTTTACTAAGAGTTTACAATCACCAAATTGAAAATTATTACCAAATAAATAAAAACATAATTCTCACTCAATACGTAGGTATTGAACGTATAGTAGGTAACTACAACACTCAGCTTAATACCGAAACAGGTAAACCTGTAAATCAGGAGGGTTTAAGCATAGGTACAGGGTTCGATTTTAATATTGCTAAAAACACAGGTCTTTATTTTAGACACAGATACTTTTGTTTTGAAGACGCTAGCTTTCCTCTAGATAAATTTAGCGGACATGAAACAACCCTTGAATTAAAAGTAGTTTTTTAATGAAATTGAAATTAACTATCATAGTATTTATAATCTTCACTTTGCAATCAAAAACGCAAAATGAAAAATACCAAATAAACGGAAGTGCCCGATCATATTTATTTGCCAATCAATTAAACATTGAAAACTCTTTGGATAGTATAACTTCTAGAAAAAGTAATTATGGGCATAATTTATTAGATCTAGGTATCAGCGTATTCCCAAACAAAGAATCTGAGGTAATTGGTATATTCAGACTTAGAAATGAGTTAGGAGGTTTTTGGGGAGGAGGTGTTGTTTTTGATGTAAGACAACTAACCCTAAATGGCTTAGCTGCAAAAGTAGTTAAGTATTCCATTGGGGATATTGATTTGCAAATGACCAAGTATACATTATTTAATAATGATGAAGAAGGCACACTGAACGAAGCAGATATCTTTTCGTTAAGGAGAGATGTTATGCACTACGATTACTTTTACAACAAAAATAGCTGGAGAATGCAGGGTGCTAAAGTTGAGTTTAACCTTTTACCTTCCCGAAACCTTGAAAAAATTAAATTCAAAGGTTTTATTACTAGACAAAGACCGACTGATGAGCAAGGAAGACCAGAGAGACTTTTCGGTGGTGGAAATGTAAAATTCGTTAAATCCAAAAAATTATTCATAAACCTCAACACTGTAAATCTTTTTGATTTGAAGAAGACTTCAGTAATCGATAGCTCTTATTTATTTAACAACGTAACTAGTTCAAATTTTAATTACGTAATCAAAAGTGATTCTACACATGCACTCAACCTATCCGGAGAAGGTGGTTTTTCGGGAAATAAATACGAAAATTTTGATGATTTAGATTCCCCAATCAGCATGAATGACTGGTTTTATGATATTTCCACAACATTAAAACTTAAAAAGAAAAAAGTAACATTCACCATTGGGTTTAAAGATATTGGAAAAGATTTCAATTCTCCCGCTGCTCAAACCAAAAGAATTGACTTCTCCAAATCATCCAATCTATATCAACAATATACAAACGATTACGTAGGCAGACCAATAACACTTTCCGATATCACTAATGGAAACTCAAATAACTCCGTTAAAATAACCCCTGAACTAATGGCATATAATGTTATTTATAACAATACCAACCCATATGGAGATGCAACTCCAAATAGAAGAGGAATCTATTTTAGCTTGAAAGACTTGGATACGGTTAAGGTTAAAGATAGTCACTTTGATTTTCGATTACTCCAAGAATCATCAGGAAGCGGTACTCTAATAAAAAAAGTCTTCATCTTATCTCAACTGGGCACCAAACTAAGCCTAAATGAATTCTTCCGAGTAAAGAAAAAATTGATATTCAGTTTAGGTTACAGAAACGAAATAACTCTTAGATCTGGAGAAGATTTTGAAAAAATTAATTTGAATAGCAATTTTATTAACCTTGGACTAAATTATGAACTCTTTAATCATTTTAGCCTTATCGCAGGTCATAAATTTTGGAAAGCGAATGGAAACGAATTCCAAGAAGTAAGAGACACCTACAATAGTATAAATGATTTCGAGAATTTAAGTATTGATTTTACAGAAAATATAACAGCCTTTGGTGTTAAGTATGATTTTGGAAACAAAAATACTTTAACAATTCAATATCAGAATTTTAATATAAGAAACGGAGGCACAAATGGTGTGGATTACGGAATATCTGATTTAATTATTCTATTCAATTTAAAGTTTTAAGCATGAATATAAATCTTATTTACATAATATGTTTTGCGTCTATTTCCTTTATTTCATGTAGGAAAGAGGACAACAGCTCTTTTGAGGGACCGAGTCTCAATGATCTAAATGGACCATTTAACATAATTTCAAGTTTAAACTTAGATGAAGAAGTTGACTTTGAGTCTGGAGAAGAGGTTCTTTTCAATGTAGAATTATCAAAAAACACGCAGTGGGAAATCGAAATAATTGGCCAATCTTCAGGAGCACTTAGAACTTTTAGTGGAACTGAAAGAATAATTAACTCAACAAACACCAAATGGTTAGGAGGCTCTAATACATTCCCATCTTTCCAACAAGAAAAAGCAATTGTGAAAATGTCGTTTCCCAATGAAGAAGATTCCCCAATAATTATAGATTCTATAAACATCATAAGTCTGAAAAAAGATAAAGGTTATGTAATTACAGACTTTGAAGACGGTACGGATGAAACTTGGAGTTTTTTTAATCAATCTGGTGTAAACGGCACAATAAATTGTGATTCAGATTTATCAGCGAAGGGCAACTGCTTTTATAGATGGGAAGGAACAGTAAGCTGGGATTGGGCCATTGGTTCATTTCAAGTCAACGCGCCAGAAGACGGCTTTGGATTACCTACAAACGCAGGAAATTTATTCTTTAATATGGCTTCAAAATTTATCAGTAATACAGGAGCTGATAATTGTTTTATTCTTTTGTGGTTCGATGAAGATGATAACGGTGATGGTTCATTCGATCTAGAGACTGAGGATAGGTATGTTTATGAATATTGGTATGAAAATGATAAATGGAACTTAGTAAGTATTAAATATGAAGATTTAAAATATGATGGAGATGGACAACCTGTTGAAACAAATGGAAATGGCCTATTAGAACCATCAAAATTGAGCGGTATTAACGTGTTCTTCTTAGCTAATAGAGATAGTGGGATAAAATCAGAAGCTTTAGTTGACCATATTATATTCACCGAGAATGAATCATATAAGCCATGATAAAACTCTTTTGGGTCATAGCGTCTACAATTTCATTTATTTCCTGCTCAATAAAATTTGAGGAAATACCTCTCTATGACGAATATAAAAAACCTCTACCATCGTCTATTAGACAAATGAAAATATTTTCTGACTCAGAAGGTACACTTTGGAATTCTCTATCCAATTGTGGTGAATTTAAAGTAACACAGGAAACCTCCTACAAAGGCAGTTCATCAATTAAACTATCATGGAACAAATCAAAAGATTGTGAGTGGATTGGATTCGGTAATAGCTTTAACAATTGGCAGCCAATTAATCTTAATAAGATTTTTAACAACAAAGCAATAAGCTTTTTCGTCCGAACTCAAAGCGAAAAAGTAGCAGGACTTCCATTTGTTTTGGCCTTGGAAGACTTTTCTGGTGGTGGTTCATATTTATTTGTAGATTGCAAAAAGTATTTAAAAGGTTTAAGTATTGATACGAATTGGAAACAAGTTATCGTGCCAATGTGGGACTTCCCAATTGGGGATGAGGTTGAAAATGACGACTTAGATCTTTTTTCCATCAAACAGCTTAAATTTCAACTGGAGGGGGCAGGAAGCTTTTTTATTGATGAAATTGAATTAATTGATTTCGATAATTCTAAACTCAAGAGCTTTCAACGTGAAGTTGAGCTACTTAAACCCACTGGTGAAAGAAATCAAATAGTTTACAGAAAAGGCCAATTTGCAAACGATAGTTGGGGGCATAGTTTAAAACTATGCCAGGACCTGAGTGAGTTTAAAGATTCCAGTGATAAGATTATGATATCATGGGATTTTTCAAATCCAGAATGTAATAATCCAACTTGGGGTATAAATTGGAATGATTGGTACCCTATTAATTTTAGGGGGTTAGAGAAGAACTCAGCACTTTATCTTAAAGTGTTTATTGACAAAAACGCATCGTTTAAAATAAAAATTGAGGATTTTAAAGGCCATTACTCTGAAGCTCTAATTCCGAACCAACAAGCCAATTCATGGCAGGAGATACAAATCCCATTATCAACCTTTAAATTATCTTCTAACCAATTAGAAATTGACAGAATAAAACAAATAAAATTTCAAGGATTGGAAAATGGAAGAATAATAATTGAAGACATTAAATTAAATTCAATATGAAACTGAATAAAAGAATCATTGTTTGGGAAAGCTCTTTGATATGTTTGATGGCATTGTTTTTTTCATTTTATAATAATGGAAAAACTTCATCCTCTGCTCACCTATCGGACGACGAGCTATTCATCGATTCTTTGATTAAGAATATGACACTTCAACAAAAAGTTGGTCAAATGACTCAAATAAACCTCGATTTAGTTTCAAAAGGCGAGATATACAAGCTTAAAAAACCTCATGAAATCGACCCTGAAAAACTAGATATTGCAATTAATAAATATTACGTAGGTTCAGTTTTAAATGCCGCTGGATATCCATTCTCTAGAGATCATTGGAAAAAAGTAATTACAACGATTCAAAATAAATCCATAAATGAAGGGGCGAAAATCCCTGTTATTTATGGTATTGACGCTGTCCATGGGGCAAATTACACTGTTAATTCAACATTATTCCCACAACAAATAGGTCTTGCCGCTACATGGAACCCCCAATTAGTAGAGGATGTTGCAAGTATAACAGCTTATGAGGTCGCATCATGTGGAATTCATTGGAACTTCTCCCCTGTATTGGACCTCGGCAGACAACCTCTATGGGGCAGGTTTTATGAAACATTCGGAGAGGATGTTTTACTCAGTAAATCAATGGGAACGGCTTTTGTAAAAGGTTATCAAGGAAACAATATTGAAAGTAGGTATAAAGTTGCCTCTTGTTTAAAGCATTATGTAGGTTACAGCCTACCTCTTTCAGGAAAAGATAGAACTCCAGCATGGATTCCTGAAAGAGTGCTTAGAGAGTACTTCCTTCCTGCGTTTGAAGCAGCTATAAATGAAGGTGCGCTCAGTATAATGGTAAATTCCGGAGAAGTAAACGGGATTCCTGTGCACGCAAATAAAAGACTCTTGACTGACATACTTCGAAATGAACTAAAATTCGATGGAGTTGTTTTAACGGATTGGGAGGACATTATAAAATTATACAAGGACCACCATGTTGCTAGAGATATGAAAGAGGCTGTATTAATAGCTATAAACGCTGGTATAGATATGAGTATGACACCAAATGATTTCTCATTTAACGACGCACTTTTAGAACTCGTAAAAGATGGTTATATCAAAGAAAAGAGAATTGATGAATCGGTAAAAAGAATTCTAAAAATTAAGCAAAAATTAGGCCTATTTAAGACACCAATTCCTGATTACGATGGTTTCGAAAATTTTGCATCAAAAAATTCCAGAGAAAAAAGTCTGGAAGCTGCTCACGAATCAATTACACTTGTCAAAAACACTAATCAAATACTACCCTTAAAAAAATCTGCAAAAATACTACTTACCGGACCTGGAGCAAATTCTATCAATTATCTAAATGGTGGATGGACTTATACTTGGCAAGGAGATGAAACTCAATATAACCCTGAGGAAAAACTCACAATAAAAAATGCATTATCAAAATTATCTAATAATGTAACATTCAAACAAGGTGTTAACTTGAATTCCGATATCAACACATCCGAAGTAGTAGAAGAAGCAAAAAACAACGATGTAATAATTATCTGTCTTTCTGAAGACCCTGCTGCTGAAGGCCCTGCCGATATTAACTCTCTTGATTTTCCAGAATCTCAAAAGAACTTGGTTAAAGAATTAAGTAAAACAAAAAAGCCAATAGTTATTGTCTCAACAACTTCTCGACCAAGATTAATGAGGGAAATTGAACCTTTGGCTAAAGCTATTTTAATTGGTTACCTGCCAAGTAATGAAGGGGGTGAAGCAATTGCAAACACATTATTTGGAAAAAACAACCCTTCTGGAAAACTCCCATTTACTTATCCAAAATATCAAGGACTTAATGTTTGTTATGATTACAAACACACTGAAAAAAAGGATAGATTTCTTGGTCAAACATCCTCTTTAAATAACCATGATAGAAAATTCAAGGGAAGCTCAACGCAATGGGATTTTGGTTTTGGTTTAAGCTATTCTAATTTTGAATATTCAGATCTCAGCATTAACAAAAAGGTTTATGGCTTAAATGACACAATAGAATTAGAGGTTTCAGTTGAAAATAACTCCAAGTTCAAAGGAAAAGAGGTTATCCAAGTTTACTGCTCGGATTTAGTAGCCAGTATAACACCTTCTGTAAAAAGATTAAGAGCCTTTAAAAAAGTTGAATTATACGAAAATGAGAAGAAGAAATTTCAATTAAGGATACCAATAACAGATTTGTCATTCGTTAATTTTGAAAACAAATGGACTGTTGAAAAAGGAAAATTCCGAATAACAATTCAAAACTTAGAAGAGGAATTCGAAGTTTCCTTTTAAAATGGTAATTAAATTAATTAGCTATGCCAATAAAAGTAATCTCAATAATAATTACATTGTTAGTATTAGGTTGCCATCAAAGTGAGCCAAAAGAAACTGATTATAAACTAGTTTGGGAAGACCAATTCAGCGGAGATGAATTGGACCAAAACAAATGGGAATATCAAATAGGTGATGGTAGTTCTTATGGTTTATGGAGATGGGGTAATAACGAACAACAATTCTATAAAAAAGATAATGTCTCCCTAAAAAATGGATTTTTAAAAATAAAAGCAATAGCTGAAAAGGAACAATTTTACAACTTCACTTCGGCGCGAATTAGAACTAAAGGCTTAGCAGATTTTGTTCATGGTAAAATCGAAGCTTCAATAAAAATGGACAATACAAAAGGCCTATGGCACGCTTTCTGGCTCCTACCTTCAAACCCAGTTGAAGATTGGCCCATGAGCGGGGAAATTGATATTATGGAGTATGTAGGTAATTCACCAAATGAAATTCTAAACACCGTACATTTTGCCGATGACCTCAATAATCACAGATACATAGG
The DNA here is from genome assembly GCA_964230605.1 of Flavobacteriaceae bacterium. Lineage (GTDB taxonomy): Bacteria > Bacteroidota > Bacteroidia > Flavobacteriales_C. The sequence goes on along the minus strand of CAXRIN010000020.1, from coordinate 37,994 downwards.
ATCTAATTCTGAGTTTAGTAACGATAATGATTTCCATAAATATTCAATTGAATGGGACGAAAACAAGATAGTTTGGTTCCTTGATGAGAAGGAGACTTTTCGGATTTTAAGTAGTGACCCTAACATTTCAAACAATTGGCCTTTTAATGCCAATTTTCATATTTTATTAAATACAGCTATAGGTGGCAATTTAGGAGGAGAAATCGATAGTTTATCTCTTCTGGACCCCAAATTTATGGAAGTTGACTATGTTAAAGTATATCAAAAGCAATAACTAATAATATTGAAAAAATGAAAACATTGAGTTACGTATTTATATTAGTCTTAATACCAAGTATTGCTTTAAGCTCAACCGTTAAGATTCATAATACTCCACAAGGGTACAAACTCACAAGAAACGGAATACCTTTCTATATAAAAGGTGCAGGAGGCACAACTAACTTAAAGAAAATAAAAGAATACGGTGGTAATTCTATAAGAACTTGGGGAGTCAACGACCAAACTGATAAAATTTTAGAAGAGGCAAAAGAATTAGATATAGCTGTTTGCTTTGGTATTTGGATTGGACAAGAGAGACAAGGGTTTGATTATTCTAACAAAAACGCTCTTTCTGCTCAGCTAGAAATGGTTCGAGAAACAGTAAAAAAGTATAAGAACCACCCTTCTATTTTAATTTGGGGAATTGGTAATGAAATGGATCTTGACTACACAAACTTCGATGTTTGGAAACACATGGAAGATATATGTAAAATTGTTAAAGAAGAGGACCCTAATCATCCCACAATGATTGTGACAGCAGGATTAGACGTTGCAGAAATAAAACTTTTACAAAAAAACACTCCTAGCTTGGATATACTTGGCATAAATACTTACGGCGATATTTCTTACGTTAAAAACGATATTGATTTATATGGATGGAATAAGCCTTACATTGTGGCAGAATGGGGTCCTTATGGTTGGTGGGAAGTAGATAAAACGTCTTGGGGTGCCGCTATTGAGGAAACAAGCTCTCAAAAAGCATTAACCTACGAAGCAAGTATGATGAATATAATATCAGACTCATCCCAGTGCTTAGGTTCTTATGTTTTCTTATGGGGACAAAAGCAAGAAACAACATCAACATGGTTTAGTATATTCACAGAATCTGGTAATGAAACAGAAGTTATGGATGTCCTTATAAAAGGTTGGAGTGGTAAGTCCCCTAAAAATAAAGCACCCCAAATCAGCAACTTTAACTTAAATAAAATGATTAGTGCAGACAATATAAAGGTACAGAAAGGTCAGAATTTAAATGCCTCCGTGAAAATTAAAGACCCTGAAATGGATGAAATAACCTACAAATGGCAAATTATACCCGAAAGTACAGATAAAAAAACCGGAGGAGATAAAGAAAAAGCTCCCACTCCTTTAAAAAGGGTATTCAAAAAATCAGATTCAACTAAAAGTAATGTTGAATTCTCCATTACAAAACCTGGCGAATATAGACTTTTTCTTTTTGCAGAAGATGGAAACGGGAATGTGGCCACTGGTAATATCCCATTTAAAGTTGAGTAAATAAAAACTCAAATCTATACTTAACCATACAGAAAGAAGTTGAATTTTACACTAACTTAGAGAACATTATTAAGCAATAGTTTTTCAATTCATGAAGTTTTTCACAAGTTTATGTTTTATTGCATTTCTCATAGGATTCACAAATTGTGGTGCTCAAATCCTTATTCAGGACACAACTAGTGGTAAAACAAAAGAAATTCAATTCGGATCAAAAATTTATTACACGCTAAAATCTGATTCTGTTTTGGGTGTTGAACTAACCCCAGACTATGGAATTTTAACTACATCAGCTGATTCCATGTTAATATTCGCTGATGGCACGGAAATTTCAGCATCCGATATAAATTACCTAGAAATAGAAAACAAACGAGCTAAAAAATGGCAAGGAAGGATGTCGCCCTTCTTAATTGGCGGCCTTGCATTTTTATCAAAAGGAATAACTATGCTTGTAGCGGAAGGAACAGAAAGTAAAAACGAAGAATTAGTTCCATTTTACATGGGAATTGGTGGCGGAGTCACAATTCTTTCCGGAATTCCATTTTACATCAAAAACAAATCATACGATTTGTCAAAAGGAAAATACACGATCATTACACCATAGCTTCATGAAATACAACTTAAGCGAGATCAAAGAATTGATTAGAGACAGAAGATCTATTAAACCTGAAGATTTCAAACCAAGAAAGGTATTAGACGATCAAATTAAAGAAATTTTAAATGCTGGCCTTTGGGCTCCTACGCACGGAATGACTGAACCTTGGCATTTTGTTGTTTTCCAGGAATCATCCCTCCAGGATTTAGGTGAATTCATGGCTAACACATACAAAAAAGTAACCCCTGACGAACAATTCCTTGAAAAGAAATTCAACATGTTACTTAATAAGCCAACTCATTCAAGTGTTGTAATAGCGATTTGTATGAAACGTCAACAGACTGAAAAAATTCCTGAAATAGAAGAAATTGAAGCTGTTGCTTGCGCTGTTCAAAACATGCACTTAATGGCTACCGCATACGGATTAGGTGGTTTTTGGAGTAGTCCGCAGTTTTGCTATTCTGACGACACTAAGAGATATTTGAACTTGGGAGAGAAAGACAAATGTTTAGGTTTCTTTTATATTGGCTATCCAAATGGTGAATGGCCGAAAAGCCACAGGAAACCACTAGAATATAAAACAGAATGGAGAAAATAAATTTTAAAAAAAGAGTAGTTTTAACTATCTCTTTTTTTGTTTTAGTAGGGTTTCAAACAAGAGCTCAAAAACTAAACCCTGATTCTGTTAAAAGCTATCTACCTGAACATTTTAATGGTCAAGTAGCAATTAAACGAAATACTCACTTCATTTTCAAAGAAAATTTCGGGTATAAAGAGAGGCTCTTTGGAACTTTAATCAACGATTCAACGGTATTCAATATTGGACAGGTTAGTCAAACGATGATCTATTATTTCGTTCAACACCTTTCTTCTTTAAGGCAATTAAAACCTACCGATCCTGTTGACAAATACATTAAAAACTTCCCTTACCCCAACATTCAAATTCAACACTTGTTAAATCATCAATCAGGCCTCCCAAACTTATACGTAAAACTCTACCATAGAGAACACTATAATGATTGGAACATAAAACTAGAGGAAAGAGAAAAGAGATTTGATAATGACGATATTTTAAATATTTTATCCAAAAAGAAACCCCAATTAGTATTTACTCCAGGGGACTCTACTTCATATTCCGACATTAATTATTTAATACTATGCTCCCTCATTGAAAAGATCACGTTCACCCCTTTTGAAGATTTTGTTTCACGAATGTTTGAGCATCATCACTTCATTTTCAAACCTATATGCTCCTCTAAAAAAGACACGCTTTTAAATAAGGCTTTTGGATATATATTACTATCCGACTCAACATTACACCTCAACGAAAACCTAAATACAAGGGGATTCCCTTTTGATGATGGTACTTATGGTAATCAGCACATATACTTATCTGCCCAAAATCTAGTACTTTGGGGACAATATTTATTGGAGAATCTAGATATTGACTACTTGAAAAACAACCTCGAAAAACAAATAATGGGTGGTTTTAAGTTTGACAGCAATCTGAATGCAGTAATCAAAATTGGAGCTTTTGGAGGAACTTACTCCAGACTTATTTTCATTCCAAGCACAGAAATGATTGTTGTAATCAATTCAAATGTGATGAATCAAAAAAGCTCCTTAAATGAATTCGACGAACTGATTAAGTATTTGGGAAGAGTGAATTAAAGTCCAGGACATTTAATTGACCTTACTTTACCTGGCGACCAGCCTTTTGATCTTCGCTGTGATTTTTTACCTGTTCCTTCCCATTCCGAAAAACGGAAAATTAAAATTGCATGCCCATCAACAAAAGCATCATTAAAATTAGGATTACCGTTTTTACTTATTCCATCTATAAAATCTGTAAAAGTCGTATGCAAAGAAACCTCTCCTACTAATCCAATATTACCTGTAAACCAATAACCAAAACCAAGTCCAAAAGGAATGTTTACACCAGATTTAGGAAAACCTTGTTCTACAGCATAATTTATATCCGAGTCAAGTGATCTTGTTACCGTCGGGTTAAAAGAAAAAAAGTTAAGACCTGAAAAAAGATAGCTAATAGTCCTTCCTTCAACCCCCGTTAAGTTTCTTATTTTAAAATTTAAACCAAATTCTCTAATAGGTGAATTAAAACTTAATCCTCTAGCTTTTCTGTCATTATCACTTGAGAAAAGATCAGAACCATTTACAGAAGATCGAGTGTAATGCATTGTCAAACCAAATCGAGTGTGCAAATTAAACCCTGCTCCCCATTTGTAACTCATATTTAAAATCTCTCCAGTAGGAAAAGATGTTGCATTTAAATCCCCTTGATAATAGGCTTGCCCAACTCCAAAAAATGCATAGGCGTTTTCCCATTGAGCAGTCAAATTAAAATGAAATACAATTATTAAAAATGGAAGAATCTTTTTCATACCCCTCAAAATATTCTGAGGCACAAAAATATAATCTTTAAATGGTTAAGCACACTTTTACGCAATTGAAATTCAATTATTAATACCTCAAGCAACCTTAAACTAGACTTAATAAACCATCATCTTGCAGTATGACATTAGCTTATTTTAAGAAACAACTTAACCTTTTATCAAGTTTTAGCGTTATTTTAAAGATGAATTTGAAACACTTTTCTTACTGGATTACGTAATTAATCCACATTTCAAGTTTTAACAACAACAAAGCTTTTTTTATGGAAATCAAAAGAACGTTCGACATCCTGCCATTTGCACTGAAAAACCATCCTTTAGAGGATTGCTTAGCCGCAAAAGTTAATGGGAAATGGGAAAAACTTTCAACTAAAGAATATAGCGACAAGGTAGATCAAATGAGTAATGCCTTGATTGAATTAGGAATTCAGCCAGGTGATAAAATCGCATCGATTAATAACAACAGACCTGAATGGAATGTTCTTAATTATGCTGTAGCGCAAGTTGGTGCAATACTCTGCCCGATGTATCCCACGATTTCAGCAGAAGATTATGTTTACATCTTTAATCACTCAGAGGTTAAATACGTTTTTGTAAGCGATAAGGAAATCCTAAATAAAGTTTTAAAAGCGAAAGAAAATTCACCAGCAATACTTGGAGTTTACACTTTTGATCAAATTGATGAAGCCAAGCACTGGACCGAAGTATTGAATTTAGGAAAGGGGCAACACGCAGAGGAATTAGAAAAAAGAAAAGCAGCTATTTCCGAAAAAGATATGGTTACTATAATATATACCTCGGGAACTACAGGAAAACCCAAAGGCGTTATGTTAAGCCATGAAAACTTAGTTTCTAATGCGTCAGTAAGTATACCATTGTTACCATGTCAAAAAGGTGATAAAGCTTTGAGCTTCCTTCCTGTTTGTCATGTTTTTGAAAGAACACTTCTAAACATTTACCTTCTTGCTGGAATTTCAATTTACTACGCAGAGAGCTTAGACACAATTGGAGATAATATCAAAGAAGTAAAACCTCACATCTTCACTGCTGTTCCGCGATTAATTGAAAAAGTTTATGATAAAATTATAGCTGGAGGATCTCAGAAATCCCCACTACTACAGAAAATATTCTTTTGGGCTGTAAAAAAAGCGCAAAAATTCGAAGTCGGAAATGGAAGAAATTTCATCGCAGACAAACTAGTTTATTCTAAAATCAGAGAAGGTCTAGGAGGAAATGTCAGATGTATTGTTTCCGGATCTGCTGCTCTTCAAACCCGATTACAAAAATTCTTTTGGGGTGTTGGTTTACCAGTTCTCGAAGGATACGGATTAACTGAAACCTCTCCTATTATTTCAACAAACACCTTATTACCAGGTGGAACCATTTTTGGAACTGTTGGAAAACCTTTGACTAACGTTGAAGTTAAAATTGCTGAAGATGGCGAAATCTTAGCAAAAGGTCCTAATGTTATGATGGGATATTTTAAGGATGAGCAACAAACTTCAGAGGTAATGACTGGAGAATGGTTCCATACTGGAGATATTGGAAAGTATGAAAATGGTTTCTTAAAAATAACCGATAGAAAAAAGCAGATGTTCAAGACTTCTGGAGGTAAATATGTTGCTCCAGGACCTATCGAAAATACAATGAAAGCATCTCCTTTCATTGAACAAATAATGGTGATTGGTGAAGGTAAAAAACATGCCGCAGCTTTAATTGTTCCTGCTTTTGATTATATAAAAGGTTGGGCAAAGGACAAAGGCTTAAACCTAACTACAAATGATCAGATATGCACTAGTAAAGATGTGATTGACGCCATTTATGCTGATGTAAAAACCTTTAATGAACATTTTGGAAAAACCGAGCAGGTTAAAAAGTTCGAATTAATTCACAAAGAATGGTCTGTTGATAGTGGAGAATTAACGCCTACTATGAAACCAAAGAGGAAGCCAATCCTTGAAAAATATGATCATTTAGTCAAAAAGATTTACGGAGAAGAATAAGTCAATTTTTTCTATTCAAATAATGAAACTTTTAAGAGTGTAAAAAGGTAAAGGTGCCAGTTTACACTCACATTTTTTTTATTCAGATAAACTATGAGGAAAATAAATAAAGTTGCAGTTCTTGGATCAGGAGTTATGGGATCCCGAATTGCTTGCCACTTTGCAAACATTGGAGTTGAAGTAATTCTTTTAGATATTGTTCCTAGAGAACCAAATGATAAAGAAGCTGCAAAAGGTTTAACAACAAATGATAAAGTTGTTCGAAACAGGATTGTTAACGACGCTTTAACTTTCGCTATTAAATCTAATCCATCTCCTCTTTACAATAAATCTGAAGCTAGAAAAATAAAAACTGGAAACTTCGATGATGATCTTCATCTAATATCAGAGTGTGATTGGACGATTGAAGTTGTAGTTGAAAATTTAGACATCAAGAAAAAGGTTTTCGATCAAGTTGAAAAACACCGTAGGCCAGGAACATTAATCACTTCCAACACATCAGGAATTCCAATTCATATGATGTTAGATGGAAGAAGTGAGGATTTCCAAAAACACTTTTGCGGAACGCACTTTTTCAATCCCCCGAGATATTTAAAACTTTTAGAAATTATCCCTACTCCTAAAACAGATCAAGGAATTGTTGATTTCTTAATGAATTACGGAGATAAATTCTTAGGTAAAACAACTGTTTTATGTAAGGACACTCCTGCTTTCATTGCTAACCGCGTTGGTGTTTTTGGAATTATGAACCTATTCCATACTGTTAAAGAATTGGGAATGACAGTTGGAGAAGTTGATAAACTAACTGGGGCTATTTTAGGAAGACCAAAATCTGCAACTTTCAGAACTTGTGATGTTGTTGGGTTAGACACTTTAATCAAAGTAGCTAAAGGAGTAAAACAAAACTGTCCAAATGATGAAGCCAATGAACAATTCACTATTCCAGAGTACATCTCAAAAATGGAAGAAAATGGTTGGTTGGGGTCAAAATCCGGACAAGGTTTTTACAAAAAATCGAAAGACGAAAAAGGTAAAAAGGTTATTCTAGAACTGAATCTAGATACTTTAGAATATGTTCCTTCAGGAAGAGTAAAATTCGCCACTTTAGATTTAGCTAAAGCGGAGGACAATCTTACCAAAAGAATGGGAATCCTAGCAATGGGACAAGATAAAGCTGGAGAATTTTATAGAAGAATTTTCACAAGTCTGTTCACATACGTAGCAAACAGAATTCCTGAAATATCAGATGAACTATACAGAATTGACCAGGGTATGAAAGCAGGTTTTGGATGGAAATTAGGACCATTCGAGACTTGGGATGCCGTTGGTGTAAAAAATGCTGTTGGTTTAATGCAAAAAGCTGGAGTTGAAGTTGCAGGTTGGGTAACTGAAATGTTAGCAGCAGGAAATGAAAGCTTTTACAAAATTGAAGGAGGCGTTCGTATGTACTACGATATCCCTTCAAAATCTTACAAATCAATCACTGGAACTGAAGAATTCATTACTCTTGATAACTTACGTGAATCCAATGTTGTTTGGAAAAACACAGGTACTACCCTATTTGATTTAGGTAATGGCGTTCTAAACTTAGAATTCCACACCAAAATGAATACAATGGGAAGCGAAGTGCTTCAAGGAATTAATAAAGCAATTGATATTGCTGAAAATGAAGGTTGGAATGGATTAGTAATTGCTAACCAAGGAGATAACTTCTCCGCTGGCGCTAACCTTGGAATGGTTTTCATGCTAGCAATTGAACAAGAATATAACGAATTAGATTTCGCTATTCGATACTTCCAAAAAACAATGATGCGAGTACGCTACTCAAGTATTCCTGTGGTGATTGCACCTCACTCATTAGCACTTGGTGGAGGATGTGAAATTGCACTTCATGCCGATAAAGTTGTTGCTAGCGCCGAAACTTATACTGGTTTAGTTGAAGTTGGAGCTGGAGTTATTCCTGGTGGAGGTGGAACTAAGGAATTTGCTCTAAGATTATCAGACGATACTTTTGATGGCGACATTGAACTACCATCTTTAAAGGAAAGATTCTTAACTATAGGAATGGCTAAGGTTTCAACTAGTGCTGCTGAAGCTTTTGACTTAGGTTTCTATAAAAAAGGCAGAGATAAATTTGTTGTCAATCAAGATCGCCAAATAGCAGAAGCAAAAGCTGCTGTTTTGGAAATGGCTAATGCTGGGTATACAAAACCTGTTGAAAGAAAAGATATCAGAGTCCTTGGACGACAAGGTTTAGGTATGGTTTACGCTGGAGCAAACACAATGTTTAGTGGTAAGTATATCTCTGAGCATGATAAATTAATTTCAGAGAAATTAGGATACGTTTTATGTGGAGGAGATCTTTCCGCTAAAACTTTAGTTTCAGAGCAATACTTATTGAATTTGGAGAGAGAAGCTTTCTTATCACTATTAGGTGAAAAGAAAACTTTAGAAAGAATTCAATCGATTCTTACAACTGGAAAACCATTAAGAAATTAATGAATTTATCAAGAAAAATATTAGTCATTATAATGGCTTTTGGATTCATGAGTTTTGCTCAAATCCCTGATGACTTAACGGCCATCAGACCAAAATATGCTCCTGATTCGATCGGTCATAGAAACAAATTGGATGACTATGGAAAGAAATGGGGAACATGGCAATATTTTTCACGAAATGGAATGTTGACCCTTGAATTGAATTATAAAGACAATAAATTAAACGGTGAATTCATTAGATACAATGGTATAACTGGAAAAATGCTTGAGAAAGGCGCCTATTTAAACGATATGAAAAATGGGTCTTTCACCAAGTGGTATTCTAATGGAACTAAAAGAGTTGAAGGTTCATATAGAAAAGGATTAAAGAATGGAATTTGGAGCTATTACTTCAAAAACAGCCCCGGAATCATTCGATTAAACGGAAATTTTAAAGACGGAAAAAAACATGGCAAATGGGTTTTCTATGATAAAAACGGAACAATCCGATCTATCATCAAATATGAAGATGGTTTAATCATAGAATCTAGCCAAGTAAGTAACTAAGATAAAAAGCAATAATATGGAAGCATACATTGTAGCAGGATATAGATCAGCAGTAGGTAAATCAAAAAAGGGAGGATTTAGATTTTTTCGCCCTGATAACCTAGGTGCTCAAGTAGTTAAAGCCGTAATGAACGACTTACCAAATCTTGATCCAAATCGTATCGATGATGTAATTTGTGGAAACGCCACTCCAGAGGCCGAACAAGGTTTAAACATCGGTAGAATGATTTCTCTAATGGGATTAGATACCGTTAAGGTTCCTGGAATGACTGTAAACAGATATTGTTCTTCTGGATTAGAAACCATAGCAATTGCTACTGCTAAAATTAAGGCAGGAATGGCCGATTGTATTATTGCTGGTGGAGTTGAGTGCATGTCCCCTATTCCATTTGGAGGATGGAAAATTATTCCAAACTATGAAGTAGCTAAGGAAAACCCAGATTGGTACTGGGGAATGGGATTAACTGCTGAAGAGGTTGCTAACGTTTACAAAGTTTCTCGCGAAGAGCAAGATGAATTTTCCTACAACTCTCATATGAAAGCTTTAAGTGCTCTAGAAAAAGGAACTTTTAAAGCTGATATTGCACCAGTTACAGTAAAAGAGATTTACCTTGATTCAAAAGAAAAAAGACAAGAAAGAGAGTTTATTGTAGATACAGACGAAGGTCCTAGAAAAGGAACAACTGTAGAAGCGCTTTCTAAATTACGTCCGGTATTTGCTGCTGGTGGATCAGTTACTGCTGGTAACTCTTCACAAACATCTGATGGTGCTGCTTTTGTAATGGTAATGAGTGAGAAAATGGTAAAAGAATTAAATATCGAGCCAATTGCAAGATTAGTTTCTTACCATGTATCAGCTTTAGAACCAAGAATTATGGGAGTTGGACCAATTTATGCCATCCCAGGAGCTTTGGAAAAAGCAGGAATGAAATTAGATCAAATTGAACAAATAGAATTAAACGAAGCATTTGCTTCTCAGTCTGTCGCGGTTGTACGAGAATTAGGAATTAATCCTGATATCGTAAATGTGAATGGAGGAGCTATTGCCTTAGGTCACCCACTTGGATGTACGGGTGCCAAACTTTCGGTTCAGCTTTTCAATGAAATGAAAAGAAGAAACCAAAAATACGGAATGGTTACAATGTGTGTAGGTACTGGACAAGGTGCCGCAGGTATTTTTGAAATGTTGTAATTAAACGATAGTCCATGGACCATAGACCATGGAAAAACACTTATTTTAAATTGCAGATTATGGACTATGGACCATGGTCTATTAACTAAAATAAATAGTTATGTCAGACGAAAAAAAATCAATTAAAGGAGGTGAGTTTATCATCAAAGAAGCAAACGCTGAAGATATTTTTATTGCAGAAGATTGGGCGGAAGAAGAAAGAATGATGCGAGATACGTGTTATGATTTCTTAGAAGCTGAGATTTATCCTGATTTAGATAGAATAGATAAAATGGAAGAAGGATTAATGCCTTCTAAACTAGATAAAGCTGGTGAACTTGGATTACTTGGTATTTCAATCCCAGAACAATATGGAGGTTTCGGTAAAGACTTCAATAGCTCTTTATTAATCAATGAAGCTACTGGTTCTGGACACTCTTTTGCCGTTGCATTATCTGCTCACACAGGAATTGGAACACTACCAATTTTGTATTATGGAAATGATGAACAAAAAGCAAAATATTTACCAGACTTAGCAACTGGTGCTAAAAAGGCTAGTTACTGTTTAACAGAGCCAGGTTCTGGTTCCGATGCTAACTCAGGAAAGACAAAAGCTGTTCTTTCTGCTGATGGATCGCACTACGTAATCAACGGACAAAAAATGTGGATCACCAATGGTGGATTCGCAGACATTTTCATCGTATTTGCGAAAGTTGAAGACGATGCTAACTTAAGTGCTTTTATTGTAGAGAAAGATTTTGGTGGAATTAGCTTGAACCCAGAAGAACATAAAATGGGAATAAAAGGTTCATCAACTCGTCAGGTATTCTTTAACGATGTGAAAGTTCCAAAAGAAAACTTCTTAGGTGAAAGAGAAGGTGGATTTAAAATCGCATTAAACATCTTAAACATAGGTCGTATCAAGTTAGCTGCCGCTGCTTTAGGAGCAATGAAAAGAGTGAGCAGTCAATCTATCAACTACACCAATGAAAGAGAGCAATTTGGTCGTCAAATTTCCAAATATGGAGCAATTCGTCACAAATTAGCTGAACAAGCAATTAAAACATACGCTACAGAAGCGGCATTATACAGAACTGGATTAAACATCGACCAAGCCACTAATGAATTCTTAGCTGGTGGAATGGATGAAGCGAAAGCGAAATTAAAAGGTGTTGAGGAGTTTGCTGTAGAAGCTGCGATTCTAAAAGTATTTGGATCTGAATCTTTAGATTATGTTGTTGATGAAGGTGTTCAGGTTTATGGAGGAATGGGATATTCGGCTGATGCTCCTATGGACAGATCTTATAGAGATTCCAGAATCAACAGAATTTTCGAAGGAACTAACGAAATCAACAGAATGTTAATCGTTGATATGCTATTAAGAAGAGCAATGAAAGGCCAGTTAAACCTTTTAGGTCCTGCTCAAGCAGTTCAAAAAGAGTTAATGAGTATTCCTGATTTTGGAGATCAAGATGATAGCTTATTAGCTGCTGAAGGTCGTTATATTGCCAACTTTAAGAAAGCAATTTTAATGACTGCTGGTGCTGCTTTTCAAAAGCTAATGACAACATTAAGCAAAGAACAAGAAATCTTAATGAACATCTCTGACATGATTATTCAAACTTATGTTGCTGAATCAATGTTATTGAGAGTTAAAAAAGTTGTTGACTCACAAGGTGAAGAGGCGGCTAAACATAAAATAGCAGCAGTTCAAACATTCATTTACGATGCAGCAGACAAGATTAATAAGTCTGGAAAAGATGCTATTAATGCATTTGCTGAAGGTGATGAACAAAGAATGATGTTATTAGGTATTAAGCGATTCACTAAAGTTGCGGCTTTCAATACTAAAGAGGCAAGACAAACGATTGCACAATACTTAATTGCAGAAAACAAATATGCATTTTAGCATAATCCATAGAAAGAGTAAAAAAGGAGCCAATGGCTCCTTTTTTTGTCTTAAACGAAAATAAGAGATTGCCGCGTCGTTCCTCCTCGCAATAACGAACAATCGAAATCTATGTTCAAAGTAATACGACATTGCGAGAAGGAACAATGTGGCAATCTCATTTTACAACACCAAAACCATACTCACATGAACAATTCCAGTTTTGGGAGATGAAAATTTTGTACCTATAGCATTAAATCCACACTTCTCGAAAAATCCGATTGAAGATTCAGTTGCGCTCATATAAACTTTCTCAGAAGAATTAAAAACAGATAACTTCACTAAGTACTCCACAATTGTAGCTCCTATGTTTAATTTTCGAAATTCAGGTAAAATTGCTACTTGAGAAATTACGCCATTTCCATCTTCATCAAAAGTTAACCTCCCCACTCCAACTGCCTTTCCTTCATGTTCAACGATAGCATGAACAGACTTGTTTTCCCAAGGATCATTCATATAAAAATCGACGTCTTCAATATCTTGAAAAAGAACATCCTTTCTTATTTCACGAGCTTGAGAATATAACTCGTCTCCTATTTTTACCTCCTTAAGTTTCAATTAAACTTTTTTAGATATGACGACAAACAAAAAAACCCCGACTTGGTGAAAGTCGAGGCTCTTTAAGCTATTAAATAATAGCTTAAGTATCTTAATGCTTAGTTCCAGTTCTTTCGTCAGAAACTGTAAGTTTCTTTCTACCTTTTCTTCTTCTAGCAGCTAAAACTTTTCTTCCGTTTGCAGTTGCCATTCTTGATCTGAATCCGTGCTTATTTTTTCTCTTTCTTACTGATGGTTGAAATGTTCTTTTCATCTCTAAAAATTTTTATCCTCATTTGAGGGGTTGCAAAGATATAACTTTTTCTTTTCTTAGCAAACCATTTTTTTAATGATTTCAAAAAAACAAAACTATGACATATTTATAGCTTTAGGAAATGTATTTTTGTAGTCTATTCCAGTAAAATATGGCTTTCGGAAGAAAAAGAGGAAAAGAAGGAAAATCAGAAAAGGTTAAACTAACCAAAGACTCCTACAAACAAGCAAAGAATTTCTTGTCGTTTGTTAGGCCATATGCGGCTATATATTTTATAGGTTTCATCTTTTTACTACTCTCAAGTGGAGTTTCGGCTTCATTACCCGTTTTTCTTGGGCAAATATTGGGTGCTGACTCCTCTGAATTTTCAACCAATTGGGAATTTGGAAGTACCGACAATATTTATGGGGTACTTACCTTACTTGCAGTGATCTTGCCACTCCAAGCTGTTTTTAGCTTTTTTCGAATAATAACATTCCACTATGTCACCCACAATTCTCTGAAGGACATGAGGCAAAAAGCTTTTGAGGTTTTAATTAAATCTCCTATGGCATATTTTGACTCTAGTAAAACAGGAGAAACGATTTCAAGAATTTCTAATGATACAGAACAAATTCAAGAAACACTTACTACAACTGTAGCTGAATTCTTTAGACAATTTTTGATTGTCATTGTTGGTATTGTTTTCATATTTAAAATTAGTCCTAAGCTAGTTTTAATAATGTTAGCGGTAATCCCTATCGCTGCGATAACAGCAATGCTATTTGGTAAATTCATTAAAAAGATTTCAAAATCGGCTCAAAACGAAACGGCTAAATCCAACAATATTCTAGAGGAAGCGCTTGTAGGTATTAAAAGTTTAAAGGCCTACGCAAACGAATTCATAGAATTGAAGAAATACTCTATCGCTGTATCCAATGTAAAAAGATACAATATGAAAGCAGCGGTATGGAGAGGAATGTTCGTAGCATTCATACTTACCATAATGGTTGGTGCAATTGTCTTTATTATTTGGCAAGGTATTGAAATGGTTCAAACAGGCGACATTCAAGAAAAGCAATTCTTCCAATTTATATTATTCACGGTAATGTTGGGAACTTCTATTGGATCACTACCTGATTTATTTGCAAAAATCCAAAAATCAATCGGAGCAACAGAGCATTTAATGACAATCATTCAACAAGAAACAGAAGAAATTGATGCTTCGTCACCTGTTTCAATCGAAAAGTTTTTGAATGGAGATATTGAACTAAACAACCTTCAATTTGCCTATCCGAGTCGTAAAGAAGTGCAGATTTTAAACGGACTAAACTTAAAAATTAAGGCCGGTGAACAAATTGCTTTGGTTGGTTCGTCGGGTAGCGGAAAATCTACAATTGCTAGTCTCCTTTTACAATTTTACAAATTGGATGGAGGAACAATCTCTTTTGATGGTAAAAACGCATCAGAATATGCCATTAACGAATTGAGGTCTCAAATGGCCTTTGTACCTCAAGAAGTTATTTTGTTAGGTGGCACAATTGAAGAAAATATAAAATACGGAAAACCTAATGCATCTCATGAGGAAGTAATTGAAGTGGCAAATAAAGCTAATGCCCTTGAATTTATTAATGGCTTTCCTGATGGTTTTGAAACAATTGTTGGAGATAGAGGAATTCAACTTTCGGGAGGTCAAAGACAACGAATTGCAATTGCAAGAGCTATTTTAAGAGACCCAGCGATTTTGATTCTAGATGAAGCGACAAGCGCTTTAGATAGTGAATCGGAAGTTGCGGTTCAAGACGCATTAAACAAATTAATGAAAGGCCGTACTTCTGTAGTGATAGCGCACCGATTATCAACAATAAAAAACGCAGATTCAATTGTTGTTATGGATCAAGGTAAAATCGTTGAGCAAGGAACACATGATGAGCTTGTCGCTATTGAAAACGGTGTTTATCGTAACTTAAGCCAACTTCAATTTTCTTAGAATGGAAATCGATTTGATTTTAAAATACTTCCCCGATTTAACAGACACTCAAATTGTGCAATTCACTAAACTGAAACCACTTTACGAAGAGTGGAA
Organism: Flavobacteriaceae bacterium; assembly: GCA_964230605.1. Lineage (GTDB taxonomy): Bacteria > Bacteroidota > Bacteroidia > Flavobacteriales_C. Next base: position 22,395 of record CAXRIN010000020.1, on the reverse strand, counting down.
CAGCCAAATCAATGTAATTTCCAGAAAAGACATTGACGAACTTTACACAAGGCATATACTACATTCATTGGGTATTGCTAAAGTTATTCAATTTAAACCTGGAACATCAATAATGGATGTTGGAACAGGAGGAGGATTTCCTGGTATTCCTTTAGCCATTTTATTTCCCGAATCTAGTTTTTATCTCATTGACACCATCGGAAAGAAAATTAAAGTTATTAATGCTGTTTCAGAGGCACTAGGTTTGCAAAATGTAGAAGGAGTTCAAAAAAGAGCTGAAAATGTAAAATTTGAATTCGATTTTATAATTAGCCGAGCTGTAACCTATCTGCCCAGATTCAACAACTGGATTAAAGGAAAGTTTGCCTCGGATTCATTTAATGACTTACCGAACGGATTGCTTTATTTAAAAGGAGGAGACTTAAGAGAAGAACTTAAAGAGGCAGGAAAGCCATTCGAGTCATTCGACTTAACTAATTACTTTTCAGAGGACTTTTTTGAGACGAAAAAAGTAATTTATCTAAAAGCCTTTTAATGAATAGATTTAAGCGAAAAACATCGCTTATAATAGGAATGAAAAGACCTTCACCTCGAGGTTTGATTGTTGGCATCAGCTTTTTATTCATCGCATTACTTTTCTACATCTACTCTTTTTTTAATTCTGAAATAAATTGGATTTCAATCTCTCTATTTGGGTTACCTGGCATACTAATTTCAATAAAATCATTTTTAAGTAAAACCAAATAAAAAGCCCCTCCAAAATGGAAGGGCTAAGTAATATTTTAAAAATCAACTTTAGATTTTTTCTTGAGTACTTTTCATGATATTGTAAAGAAACTCTCTAGCTCTAAATAATTGGGCTTTTACTGTTCCAAGAGGAATATCCAAATGCTCAGCAATCTCTTCGTATGAATACTCTTTAAAGTATCTTAACTCCACTAAAGTTCTGTAACGAGGCTTCAATTTTTTTACTACATCATGCATGATTTGAATCTTCTGCTCACGCATGAAAGACTGCTCAGGATCTAAAACATCTGATTTTAAATCAATTTCTAATTGACTTCCTTCGTCGTTCTCCAAAGTCTTATTAATTGAAAAAGTATTTTTCTTTTTCTTTCTTATAAAGTCAATACAATTATTAGATGCAATCTTGAATAACCACGTTGAGAAAGCGTAATTTGGTGTGTATTGATGTAATTTTTTAAAGGCCTTACCGAAAGCTTCAATCGTTAAATCCTCAGCGTCATCCTTATTGTTCACCATTTTAAGCAACATGAAATAAATAGAATCTCTGTAGCGATCCATCAATTCAGCATATGCTCTCTGAGATTTATTTTCGATTGCTTCTCGAACTAGGTTGTAATCATAAAGCGCCTTTTCAGACAAATTTGGCCCAGGTACTACCATTTTCCCGCTTTGCTTTTTATTAGTGTTACTATTACAGCGATGTTATGAATGAAAACTGAGATAAAATCTGCAATTAAAATCATAGCATCATTCCCGCATACTCCAATTTTACTGAATATTCTTTTAATTAAAGAATACATTGTAAGTTTTTTTAATACGATCATTGTTAAAATCAGGTAAATCGATTTAGACATAAATAAACCAAATGGTACAATTAAATACCACAATGCTGAAAATGAATAAAATACTGCAAGCAAAAATAAATTCAATTTATTATATTTCAAACCAGCTGAAACATGTCGGACTTTTTGAAAAAAGAAAGATTTAAAATTTTGTTTCGGAACTGATGTCGTTTGGTATTTAGGAGAAGTAACAATAGCAACTTCAACATTTCTTCCAATTTCATTTATAAATAAATCATCATCACCGCTGGGAATATCATAATGAGATTTGAACCCACCGGTTCTTTCGAATAATAACTTTTTATACGCAACATTTCTCCCCACCGACATATATGGAAAACCTCTCAGTCCAAATGACAAATAATTAGTGGCAATAAATGCCGTATCCACTTGTATAACAGAGTTTATTGTTGTCTCCTCCTTTTCATATAAACTAACTCCTAAAACAAGCTCCTTCCCTCCTTCAAAACCATTCATCATCCCTTTTAACCAAAGGTTACTATTTGGAGAGCAATCAGCATCTGTAAGCACTAAATAATCAGATTTAGCTTGATTAATACCAAACTCAAGAACTTGCTTCTTACCAAACGATTTCTTTTCATCGGTAAACTTGAATGGTCTTAAATGCTTATACTTCTGAGACAAAGCATTTAACAACGACCCTGTTCCATCTGAAGAATTATCATCAACTACTATAACTTCAAATTCAGGATATTCTTGGTTTAAGATAATTGGTAAAAATCGTTCTAAATTCTCCCTTTCGTTTTTCGCACATATCACAACTGATGCAAAAGGAAAGTTTTCATTTTTGGGATTAACCGATTTATAATCGGCTAATTTTTTCCAAAAAAACATATAGTACAACAAAAGCACTACAGTTAATCCTACAAACACTATATCCAACCAATTCAAAAAATCCACCCTACAAAGTAAACAAAAATCCAGCTTTTGACTCCTTATTAATATCTTTGTCGCAATGAAGTTCAATTTAGAAAAGAAAGACCCAGGTTCGAAAGCTAGAGCTGGATTGATTAAAACAGACCACGGAGAAATTCAAACTCCAATTTTCATGCCTGTTGGAACAGCTGCTTCAGTTAAAACTGTTCATCAAAGAGAATTAACCGAGGACATTAAAGCTCAGATCATTCTTGGAAACACTTATCACCTCTATTTAAAACCTAGCACTGATATATTAGAATCAGCCGGGGGACTTCATAAATTCATGAATTGGGACAAGCCAATTTTAACAGATAGTGGAGGATTCCAAGTTTACTCTTTAAGCGGAACAAGAAAAATTAAAGAAGAAGGTGTAAAATTCCAATCTCATATAGATGGATCTTACCATATGTTCACTCCTGAAAGAGTAATGGATATTCAGCGTCAGATTGGAGCTGATATCATAATGGCATTTGATGAATGTACGCCTTACCCATGTGATTATACATATGCTAAAAACTCTATGCACATGACTCACCGATGGTTAAAAAGGTGTTGTGATAGATTTGATGCTACCGAATCACTTTATGGATACAGTCAAACTTTATTTCCAATAGTTCAAGGAAGCACCTACAAAGATTTAAGAATCCAATCTGCTGAAACTATTGCTTCATTTGAAAGAGAAGGAAATGCAATTGGAGGATTATCCGTTGGAGAACCTGCAGAAGAAATGTATGAAATGACAGATTTGGTTTGTAGTGTACTTCCTGAAGATAAACCTCGTTATTTGATGGGGGTTGGAACTCCTGCCAATATTTTGGAAAATATCGCATTAGGTGTTGATATGTTTGATTGCGTTATGCCAACTAGAAATGCACGAAATGGAATGCTTTTTACAAGTGAAGGAATCATCAACATTAAAAACAAAAAATGGGAAAATGATTTCACTGCTCTAGATCCTTACGGAACTTCATATGTAGATTCATTTTACAGTAAATCATACGTTCGCCATCTATTTCATTCAGGTGAAATTTTAGGGATGCAAATTGCTTCAATTCACAACCTGGCATTTTATTTATGGTTAGTTGGGGAAGCTAGAAAGCATATTATTGAAGGTGATTTCTCGACTTGGAAAGAAATGATGGTAAAAAAAGTAACAACTAGACTTTAATGTTTAAAAAGCTCGATTTATATATTCTTAAGAAATTCATAGGGACTTTTTCTCTAATGATTGGGCTATTTATATTAATTACTATTGTTTTTGATATCTCTGAAAAAATTGATGACTTCGATCAATTCACAATGAAAGAAATCGTTTTCGATTACTATTTCAGTTTTATCCCTTGGCTTTATAATCTTCTTACTCCTATCCTGGCCTTTCTTACTGTTCTTTATTTCACTAGCAGAATGGCTGCTAAAACGGAAATCATACCAATTTTAGCTTCAGGAATATCTTTCCAAAGATTTTTAAGACCATACATTTTTGGAGGAATAGTTCTTTTCATTGTTTCACTAATTCTTAGCCATTTTTTAATTCCGATAACGAACAAGAAAAAAATCGCTATCGAAGCTAAGATTTACTATAACATGCACAAAATTGACAATTCTAAACTTCATCGTCAAATTGCTCCCGACACTTATATTTATGTAAATAACTATAGTACTAAAAGCGACAATGCCTATAAATTTCGATTAGAGAAAATAGTGAATGGCGAGTTACTTTATAGGTTTACAGCAAGTAACTTGAAATGGGACACCGAAAAAGAAAAATGGGTTGCAAGAAACTGGTCGGAAAGAATAATAAATGGAGACCAAGAAATCCTAACTCAAGGTGCTAGTAAAGACACAACATTGATATTCGACAACACTGAATTTCACCGAAGTCCTTTTGAAGTAGAAACCATGGATCTCTTTGATATATACGATTTTATAGAAAAAGAAAAAATGAGGGGTTCAAGCCATTTAGGACTTTACGAGCAAGAACTAGTAAAGCGAACCTCCAATCCGTTTTCTATTGTTATTCTTGTTTTTATTGCAGCCTGTATTAGCTCTCGAAAAGTAAAGGGAGGTACAGGAATGCACATAGCGAAAGGATTAATAATAGCCTTAGTATTCGTCTTTTTCTTAAAAATTGCGGAAATCATTTCTGTAAAAACACCAATACCTGCAACGCTAGCTTTTTGGGTTCCAAATATAATTTTTGGAATTGTAGCTATTTACATCTACCGAACGGCGCCTAAATAATTACACTTTTGCTGTTTGAACTTTTTCCGCGATTTCTTTGTCATACCTAACAAAGATGTGCAACCAAACACTTCTTGAATATCTAAAAAGTAAAGGCATCGTTACCAACAACATTAGGAAAACAACTCCTGTAATTTGGAAAATTTCTAACTCAGTTGTAAATGACAATATTAAAACCAAAGGAATTGAAAGTGCAACTCCAAAAGCATAACTTATATACATAGCCCCATACCAAAAACCCTGTTCCATTTCATAAGTTAACCCACACTCTGAGCAAGTATCTTCAATTTGCCCAAACTTTCGATGATATGGATTTTTATATGTAAAAACTTTTCCTTCACGGCATCTTGGACATTTACAAGCTGCCATACTTTTTATAGCTGATACCTCTTTCATTTTAATCGAATTAAGTTTAGTCTTATTTAAAGATAATCACATCGTCAATAGATATTCGTGACTTGAATTACAAATCCCAAAAAAAAGGTAGTTCGTAATGAACTACCTTTTAAAATATTCTTGTCAATAGAAGTCTTAAACCTCCTCAGTATGTCCCATTGATGAGAACTTCTTTATTCTTGCTGTTACTCTCTTCTGAGGATCCATATCTCTTAATTCATCTAATGAATCAAGAATGGCTTTTTTAACATTTTTATATGCCTCTTCAGGATTTGCATGAGCTCCACCAACTGGTTCCTTTATTACACCGTCAATTAAACCTAACTTCATCATATCTCCCGAAGTTAATTTCATTTTCTCAGCTGCTTCTTCTTTGTGATCCCAAGATCTCCACAAGATAGTCGAACAGTTTTCTGGAGAAATAACCGAGTACCAAGTGTTTTCCATCATGAAAACTTTATCTCCCATTCCAATTCCTAAAGCTCCTCCAGAAGCCCCTTCTCCAATTACAATACAAATTAATGGCACTTTCAATTTAGCCATCTCAAATAAGTTTCTTGCAATTGCTTCTCCTTGCCCTCTTTCTTCAGCTTCTAATCCTGGGAATGCACCTGGAGTATCAATAAAACATACAACAGGCTTGTTAAATTTCTCTGCCATCTTCATTAACCTTAAGGCTTTTCTGTATCCTTCAGGATTTGGCATTCCGAAATTTCTATATTGACGCATTTTGGTATTAATACCTTTTTGCTGACCAATAAACATGATTGTTTCACCGTTAATTGAAGCCATACCTCCAACCATTGCTTTATCATCAGCAACTGTTCTATCTCCATGCAATTCAACAAATGAATTTTCATCTGCGATATGCTCAATATAACTTAATGTATACGGACGTTGTGGATGACGAGAAACTTGTACTTGTTGCCATGGAGTTAACTTGGAGTAAATCTCTTTTGTTTTAGCAGCAATTTGCTTCTCTATATCTTTTATCGTTGCAGAAACATCAACGTCTCCTTTATTTTGAACTTCTTTAATCTTATCTAATTGCTCATTTAATTCAGCAATTGGCTTTTCGAAATCTAAGTAAATCATAACTTAATTTTGGAAGGTCAAAGATAAGGAAAGAAGGTGGAAGATGGAAAGCAGAATACGTAATTCATCAAAAGGACTAATTTCTTATTCATAATTCCTTTCACGTTCTATCTTCTTATTACCTTTAAATTATGGTTGTTTTTCCAAATGCAAAGATAAATTTAGGGCTACACATAACTGAAAAGAGAGCGGATGGTTATCATAATATCGAGTCTGTTTTTGTTCCTATTCCAATTACAGACGCTCTGGAAATAACTAAAAATAAAAGTATCAAAACTATTTTCTCAAGCTCTGGAATTGAAATTCCTTCTGATGGCAAACCGAATTTAGTTGAACGAGCTTGGATGATTTTAAACGATGAATTCAAAATCCCAAATTGCGATTTAGATTTGCTAAAAAAAATCCCAATAGGCGCTGGACTGGGGGGAGGATCGGCTGATGCAGCAGCTTGTATTCTTGGTTTGAATGAAATGTTTGAATTAAATCTTTCGGAAGATAAATTACTTGAACTTTCAAGTCAATTGGGTGCAGATTGTGCCTTCTTCGTAAAAAACAAACCCGTTTACGCTGAAGGAATTGGTGATGATTTTTCAGACCTTGAAATAGACTTATCCGGACTTCATTTTGTAGTTATTTACCCTAACATTCACGTTTCTACACCTGAAGCCTACAAACATGTCATCCCTCAAAAACCGACAAAGGATATTCGTGATATTTTAAAGCAACCTATTGAAACTTGGAAAAATGATTTGAAAAACGATTTTGAAACTTCTGTTTTTAAACAATTCCCTAAAATCGAAAAGGTTAAAGAACAACTTTATAAATCTGGAGCAATTTATGCTTCCATGAGCGGAAGTGGTTCAACGCTTTTTGGCATTTTTCAAAAAGAATGTATTGAATCGTTTGAAGAATTAGGTCAGGTTTGGAAGTTTAAAATCTAATAACTGTTTTTCAACACAATACTAACACAACATTTTCACACGTTGTGTAAAATCACTATCACTTAATAATTACCTCCTATCAGCTAAATGCTTATTTTTGGATCATGGAAGAGTTTGGAGCAGGTTCAAAAAAAGCGAGACGTACTAGGAAAATAACCAATGAGCAACTAATTGCTGAGCATGGTAAAATCCCACCACAAGCGCTTGATTATGAAGAAGCTGTATTAGGAGCAATCATGGTTGAAAAAGATGCACTTACGGAGGTTATTGACATCCTTAAACCTGAATCTTTTTACAAAGACGCTCACCAAAAAATTTATGGAGCTATCCAAGGACTCTTCCAAAGAAGCGAACCTATCGATTTATTAACAGTTAAAACAGCGCTTGAGAAAGAAGGTCATTTAGAGATGGTGGGCGGACCAGCTTATATTGCGCAATTAACTTCCAGAATTGCTTCCGCTGCTAACATTGAAGAGCATGCTCGTGTAATTGCTCAAAAATATATTCAAAGAGAATTAATTAGAATTTCATCAGAAATCATCAAGGATTCATTCGATGAAACCTCTGATGTATTTGACATTTTAGATTCAGCCGAGCAAAAGCTTTTCCAAGTCGCTCAAGGAAATATTAGAAAGAGTCATGACACTATGGCTTCATTAATACTTGCTGCAAAGGAACAAATTAAAAAAGCAGGAGAATCTGGAGATGGATTAAACGGAGTTCCTTCCGGATTTAAACGGTTAGATAAATTAACCTCTGGATTTAAAGGTTCAGAATTATTAATACTTGCAGCTCGTCCTGCAATGGGAAAAACGGCGCTTGTATTAAGTATGGCTCGAAACATCATCATCGATTACAAAATGCCTGTTGCTGTTTTCTCATTAGAAATGTCTGCTTTACAGATGGTCATGAGAATGGTAGCCAACGAATCTGGTTTAGAGCAAGAAAAACTAAAGAAGGGAAATTTAGCGCAACATGAATGGGAACAACTAAACGCAAAAGTTGCTGCGCTTTCTGAGGCTCCATTATACATAGATGACACTCCTGGTTTATCAGTTTTTGAATTAAGAGCAAAAGCTCGAAGATTAAAAGCTCAACACGATATTCAAATGATTATCATCGATTACCTTCAATTAATGAATGCCGGAGGAAAAGATGGGGGTAACCGTCAGGAAGAAATCTCAATTATTTCAAGATCGTTAAAAATCATCGCAAAGGAATTAAACGTACCAGTAATTGCACTTTCTCAGTTATCGCGTGCCGTTGAAACCAGAGGAGGTGATAAACGTCCGCAACTTTCCGATTTGAGGGAATCTGGAGCAATTGAGCAGGATGCCGATATGGTAATGTTCATTTATCGTCCTGAATATTACGAAATCACTGAGGATGCTGAAGGAAACTCAACGATTGGATTAACTGAAATTATTGTGGCTAAACACCGTAATGGTGCCCTCGAAAATGTACCGTTAAGATTCCAAGGTAAATATGGTCGTTTCGTTGATTGGGAACAAGATGGTTTCTCTGATTTCGGTTCGCCTTCTGGTGGAAATAATGACTCAGAAGAATTTAATGCTCACACAACCGTTATCAAAGGATCTCGCATGAATGATATGCCAGATGATGATTTACCTTTTTAATAATTTCGTTGAATGATAAAATTATCGCCCGCTGATATCGCTAATTACGCAGAATTAGGCCCAACAACAAATCTACAATCTGCGGGAAAGAATTTAATTTCATTTTTAAAATGGAAACTTTTAATTCTGTTTGCTTTAGGTACATTTTCTTCAAAAGCAACCTACTTAATGATTCCTATGGACGATGTTCAAAAGAATCATTTAAAATCATACGGAATCGCTTTTTATTCACTTGAAAAGAAACTGGAGGTAGACTGGCTATTAAACTATCGCGGAGGATCTTTTGCTTTATCATTGAATGAAGAGGTACTAAAAGAATGTAAAGTTCGCGGAGTTACCTTTGAAATTATAGCCGATGTGCAATACAATAAAATGGTGGCCGACATTACGCGTCCTGAAATAAATCAGGATGTAATGAAACTCGAAAAAGCCCCGAAAATCGCTGTCTATTCTCCAAAAAACAAACAACCTTGGGATGATGCTGTAACGCTTGTTATGACCTATGCTGAAATACCTTACGATGTAGTATATGATGAGGAAATAATGAGTGGTGACTTATCAAAATATGATTGGCTTCATCTCCATCACGAGGATTTCACCGGGCAATACGGGAAATTTTGGAGCTCTTACAAGAGTGCGGCATGGTATCAAGAATACGTTCGATTTAATGAAAGTCTCGCCGGAAAATTAGGATTTAGCAAAGTGTCCGATTTAAAATTAGCAGTAGCTATAAAAATTAAAAGTTTTGTTTCCGAAGGTGGATTTATGTTTGCCATGTGTGCCGCTACTGATTCCTATGATATTGCCTTAGCAGCTCAAAATGTAGACATCTGTAAATCAATGTTCGATGGCGACCCTAATGATCCTGGGATGCAGTCTAAACTTGATTTTTTAAATGGTTTTGCTTTTAAGAATTATGTCCTTGAGCACAATGAACATGTCTATGAATTCAGCTCTATTGATGCCACAAAAGACCATTATCAACTTTTTCAAACAAAAGGTTTAAAAGGAGATATTTTTACCCTTTTTGATTTTAGCGCAAAATGGGACCCGGTTCCTACAATGCTTTGTCAAAACCACACTTCTGTAATTAAAGGATTCATGGGACAAACTACCGCTTACAAAAAAGAATATTTAAGATCGGATGTCCTAGTGATGGGTGAGACTAAATCTATTAACTCTGCTCGTTATATCCATGGAGATTACGGTAAAGGAACATGGACTTTTTACGGAGGTCATGATCCGGAAGATCATACCCACAGAGTTTCAGATCAGCCTACAGATTTAAACCTCTACCCTAATTCGCCTGGGTATCGTTTAATTTTGAATAACGTGCTATTTCCAGCCGCTAAAAAGAAGCAGCGAAAAACATAGTTAGCTCTAAAACTTTAAGGAATTGACGCAAAAATTATTGAAAAAGCTTTAACAACTCTTTGAAATGAGCTTCCTTTTCAGGCTTGTTTGCTTTTTCATAAGCGTAACAGATATTGGTAATCATTCTCTTAATAATAGCAATATTATTACAAGGTTTAAAGTACTCCTCACGAGGTTCTACCTCTATCTGTTTAAGGAATTCCAAAATATCTTGTTTCCCAAAAACAGCACCACCACTAAATGTATTGATGTAAAATAAAATTCCAGGAGTAGCCATTTCTTCAGGTGCAAAATTGGCCAAAAACTCATCCTCGTAAGCTAAGATGAAATGATGTGGTAAATTAACTCCATAAACAGGAATATCTAATCCTTGGGCTATGATTGCATATAGAATACCAATTGAAAGCGGTGTTCCTTTTTTGGTATCTACTACCCTATTGATAAATGAATTTTTAGGATTGTGGAAGTCATCTTTATCCCCTTTAAAATCATGAAGATTAAAAATGATGTGATTCAAGACTTTAATTTTCTCGAAAGCAGTTAAATCATCGTTCAATTCAATCCAAACATCTTGTTTGATTTGATTGATTTTTGAACGAATCTTCTCCTCATCTATATTATGATACTGATACTTTGCTACTAATATTGCTCCACTTAGTAGATTACTACCTCCGTTATCTTTCCAATTTTTAAGGTGCTGATATACGTCGTGGGATTTAATAGAATAGATTAGATTTTCTATCCTTTGCTGAACGATAATTTCTTCGGCAAGCTCCCAATTGTTTTCCAAATGTGGAACAGCATCTAAACCAAGCTCAAGAAACTTGTCTCGAACATGCTCAAACACTCCATGATCTGGATCGTCTAACAATTGTATTAATGCTTGTAACTCCTTCTCGTTCATCTTATCACTCAACACAAAGAAAATTTATTTCTAAAACGAAATACTTTTAGGTCTTGTGATATTATACACACATTTCTGTGGAGAAGGTTACTTTAAATAAGTTTAAAGTTGCAAGTATAACGTTTGTAGTTAAGCACTCTTTAAACTTTTAACTTTAAACGTTAAACTTAACTAGGCCGCCATTCCATCAATCATTTCATCGATGTAATTATCATCAAATTCAGGTTCAAAAATTAAGGCTGGCTTTTCCTCACTAAATACCACTTCCGTGATTTGATATTTTCTCAAGTACTTATTAAAAAACATAGGTAAAGCACTTTCTCCAACTGGAGTTAAAGCCTTACAATCTATTAATCTTTTAACTAATTCAACTTGTAATAAAGCGTCTTCAATTTCAACAGCGTTATTAGTTACTCTTAAGCTTTTTCCGTTTAATTTGCAGTTTACAACAGTATTCATTTTAATTTGTTTTTCGAGGTTACATTACAATGATACTTTAGCAAACCGTAATTAGTTTACGGAGTTATTTTTTTAAAAAAAATATAGACCATGGACCATGGACCATGGACTATTAACAATTCATTACTTTTATATTATGGATAAGAACACTAGGGAGAAATTCATTGAGTTTGTTGAAGAGTATGTTCAAGATGATCGAAAAGACAAATTCAAAAAAGTACTTGAAGAAAGAACAAAATATGTCACCGTTGTGATTGAAGACCCCGTTCGTTCACAAAATGCAAGCGCAGTAGTACGCACATGCGATTGTTTTGGAATTCAAGAAACTCATATTATAGAAAATGAATTTGATTACCAAATCAACCCACTTGTTTTAAAGGGCGCAAACCAATGGGTTAATATCCACAAATACAATCAAGAAGAAAACAATACGCTGGATTGTTTAAATAAATTAAAATCCGAAGGGTATAGAATTGTAGCTACTTCACCTCATGCTAACGACATAGATTTAGATGAAATTGATGTTACAAAGGGGAAAATTGCCCTAGTAATGGGAAATGAGCGAAAAGGTATTTCAGATATCGTTAAAGAGCACGCTGACGAATTCGTTAAAATTCCAATGGTGGGGTTTTCTGAAAGTTTTAACATCAGTGTTTCCACTGCTATTTGCCTTAATCATATCACAACTCAATTAAGAAAATCTGACGTTGATTATCGTTTGTCTGATGAAGAGAAAGAAAAATTATTTGCAGACTGGTGCTTAAAATCAACACATATCCCACACAAAACAGAACATGAGTTTTATCGTCGAAATCCTGAATTAGCGCCTAAAAAGTTTAATTCGCACGAGTGATTTTTTGTCGCTCACAGATTTATCGGATTCCGCAGATTATTTTTTCATAATTCAATAATAGGAATAGGTATTGTTTTAGCCGCTCGTCAATGACAAATTCGACATACTAACTTCTAAAAAATCTGTAAAATTTGAGAAATCTGTGTGAGCTCCTAACACAACATAATTAATTAAAGGTAGCTTCCTTCGAAAGATACCCTACCCATCTATTGGCAATTTGAAATTGTGGGGATAAAACCACTGTTGTTGGAAATGATAATTGATTATTTTCCGCTCCTAAAACCCAAGAGAGTTCATTTTGGTTTCCATTAAAATTGTAATCTCGATTTAGAAATGAAATCGTTTCTTCCGTCTCGGCATTAAGTTTCACACAATAATAATGCTCATTCAAATTTGAAACAACAGCTGAATCACTGAAAGTATTTTGCTCTTGCATTAAACAGTATTTACACCAATCAGTATGAATAAAAACCAATATAGGCTTTGCCTCTTGTTTTGTAAGTAAGGGCAATTCTTCAAAAGTAACCCAATTCACTTCTTGGGCTTGTGTAAGAAGTGAAATCAAAAACAACAATATGAAACCTATTTTTTTCAATTATTAAAGCTGTATCTAAACCCAAAATTCACTCTAACACCTTGATTTGGAGCAAACATATAAGCGGGATCAAATCCTAAGTCATCAGGATCTAATGGATCAATCCCAGGAGTATCCGAATTATTTAATTTATCAAATGGATCATGCGCTCCCCAAATACTATTTGAAGGAGGCGTGAAATTGAGTAGGTTTTTAACTACAGCGTACAATTCCCATCCTTTTTTGAAAGTTTTGGTTGCTTGTATATTTTGAATACTCCAATATGGAGATTTAGGATTTCGTGGATCATCTTCACCCAAAAGCGGTAATAACATCGGACCGTAAACATTACCCGTGTAATCAAACTTCCATCCTTTCTTTTTTAGTTGATAAGAAACTCCCCATGTCCCTGTAAATCTTTCCGATAGAACCTGTCTTTCGGTCACCTCCTCTTCTGTAAAGGAAACATCCATCAATGTTACTCCAGCTAGAATATTTAATCCATTCCGCATTGAAAAATCAGTATTTAACGATATTCCCTGCGATACTGAATAACCATCCAAATTATCATAAATGATAGCATTTGGATCGGAATCATAATCTGGCAAAATTTGATTGGTGAAGTAAGTGTAGAATCCTGTTAAATCAAGACTCAAAAATGCGTTATTCTTGAGCAAAAACTTCTTAACGTAGTTGACATTTCCATTCCAAGAAGTTTCTGGTTTCAATTCCTCTTGAATAATTAAAGCTCTTGTCCCAGTAAAGGCTGCATGTTCTTCCGTAAATAAATTCACTACTCTAAACCCATTCCCCCCAGTTAATCGCAGAATATTCTTTTTGTTTTTTGACATCCATTTATAATTTGCTCTTGGTGAGAAGACGTTTCCATGATTAGTATTATAATCATATCTTCCCCCTAGTAGTAATGTAGATTGAGGTGAAACATTTATTTGATCTTGAACAAAGATTCCAGGCAAGTGAATTTCATCAGGATTAGCTGTTGCTGGGGAATTATCATCATAGTAAGTATATCGATATGCTAAACCAGTTGTTAAGTCATGATGAGCAATCTTTTTGAACCAAGTTAACTGTCCAAACAAAACGGATTGCTGACCTAAATACCATGTATCTCCATAAACAGAGTTCTGATCATGCCCATTTGCCGAAAATGAAAAGTTGACTCTCTCCTTAACTGGTAACTGATAAACTCCAAAAGTCTCCCACCTGCTGGTATATATACTCTCTCCATAAATCGAATCTCCTCCTCTGAATTCAGGGGTCCAATTCAATTGCCCTCCCCATCTATCTTCATACATGTAACGTCCAGCAATTGTAAAAACCCGATTATCTTTCCGATCAAAACTCCATTTATTAAAAACAGAAATTCTGTCCTGTAATGTTAAATCAGTAATTCCATCGCCGTTATTATCTATCGTATTTTGAAAGTTGAAATAATTTAACCCAAGCAAACTATGAGCTTTTTTACCTGCCTTGAATTTCACACCCAAATCAGTATTTATCTCACCCCATGAGGAACCAAAAACATCAGCACTAAAGATTGGAGCAGACTGAGGTGATTTTGTAATAACATTAATGATTCCTCCTACAGCCTCGGATCCATACAAGGTCGACGCTGGACCCTTTACAATCTCTACTCTTTCAATCAATGCTTGCGGTAAACCCATCAATCCATAAACAGTTGACAACCCACTCACAATAGGCATCCCATCAATTAAAATCATAGTATACGGCCCTTCTAAACCGTTTATATGAATATCACCTGTGTTACATACATTACAATTTAATTGTGGACGAACTCCATTTACGTTAGACATTGCTTCGAAAACTGAAGGAGCTGGGTTTTTCTTGAAAAACTCTTTACTGTAAACCTCAACAGGAACTGGACTATCGGATTTGCTCATTGGCTTTAAAGTTCCCGACACGACAACTTCATCTATTTGATTATTCGATTTTTTCAAATCAAAATCCAACTGTATACTTTTTGAATCGATAACAACTTTCTGTTTTTTAGTTTCGAAACCAAGTATTTGAGCAACTACTACATACTCCCCATTTGGAATATTTGAAATCTTATAACTTCCATCCTCACCTGCAAATGTTCCATTTGAAGTTCCTTCTAAAAATACACTTGTAAAAGCTAAGCCTTTCCCCTCGCTTTTTATAAATCCGAATACTCCTCCAGATTGGGCTTTGAGTAAAAAACTCAAAAATAAAAGTGAAAAAAGAATTAGATTACGCATGTGTTTATTTTTCGGGTGCAAATATAAATATTTTTAGACAAGTCTAAATTTAAAATTTAATCCGTCTAAACGATATAATTGTTGCAACAAATATTATTTTTAACTACATTAGCTAAAAGCTCATAATCATGGCATCAGCAGTAAAAAAAGTATTCAGATTAGGATTCCCTTGGCAAACACAGGATCCATTTTTATTTTGTGTTCACCACGAAGATTTTTACCCAAAAGGTGATGAGAACCTCGCTCCTGCTGTTTCATTAGCAGGAAGAAATATTGGAAATGATTTTCAAATTAAGGATGGTTTCAGAATGTATCACGGACGAACCGTACCTGGTTTTCCAGCTCACCCACACCGTGGTTTTGAAACAATTACGGTTGTTAGAAAAGGCTTAGTGGATCATGCTGATTCTGCAGGAGGAGCTGGACGATACGGAAATGGAGATGTTCAATGGATGACAGCTGGTAAAGGATTGCAACACTCGGAAATGTTTCCACTTATTAATCAAGACAAAGACAATCCGTTTGAGCTTTTTCAAATTTGGATTAATCTTCCAAAAAAAGACAAATTCGCCGAACCTCATTTTAAAATGCTTTGGAGTGAAGACCAAGCAAAAGAGGAATTCACAGATGCAAACGGTAAAAAAGCATTTGTTGAAGTTGTAGCCGGAAAAATATCGAAAGACACACCATCACCAGCACCAAGTTCATGGGCAGCTAATACCGAAAATAAAGTCGCTGTTTGGAACATTAAAATTGAAGCAGGGGGAACTTTTGAAATCCCTACGAAGGAAGAAGGTGTTAATCGTAATTTATACTTCTACAAAGGAGACAAAATAACTATCGACGGAAAAGAAATTTCTGTTTACCAAGGTATTGAATTAGACGCCAATGTTAAAACAACCATTCATGTTGGCAACCAAGAGGCCAGATTACTTATGCTACAAGGAAAACCAATTGGAGAACCTGTTGTTCAACATGGTCCTTTTGTAATGAATACTCCTCAAGAAATTAACGAAGCAATTCGTGATTATCAAATGACTCAATTTGGTGGATGGCCTTGGGACAGATCTGATAAACACCACGGCCCAACAAGAGGAAGATTTGCAAAACATGCTGATGGTACTTTGGAAGAGAAATAAGCTTTTATTGTTTGTTCAAATGTCATCCCGTACTTGTTACGGGATCTGCTAATTTCCAGATCCCGCAATAAATGCGGGATGACATAAAGCACTTCCACCTTCCACCTTCCACCTTCCACCTTCCACCTTCCACCTTCTCTAAAATTATCTTCCTTCATTTTCTAAATAATTTATCTTTGCACAAAATATTTAAAAATGAAAATTCATAACTATAGCGCTGGGCCATGTGTTCTACCAAAATCAGTAATGGAGAAAGCGGCTGAATCAGTAATTAATTATAATAACACTGGGTTATCAATTATTGAAATGAGTCACAGATCGAAAGATTTTATTGACGTAATGGATCGAGCAGTTGCTTTAGTTAAAGAATTATTAAATGTTCCTGAAGGATATGAAGTATTATTCCTTCAAGGTGGAGCTTCGATGCAATTTTACATGACTGCTTTAAACTTCTTACCACAAGGAGGAAAAGCTGCATACATCAACACAGGAACATGGAGTTCAAAGGCTATTAAAGAAGCTAAATTATTAGGTGAGGTTGTTGAAATTGCATCAAGTAAAGACAAAAACTTTAACTATATACCAAAGGACTATTCTGTTCCTTCAGATGTGGCTTACTTACACTACACTACCAACAATACTATTTTTGGAACACAATTCAAACACGTTCCTGAAACAAATGCTAGTCTGATATGTGATATGAGTAGCGATATTATGAGTCAAGAAATTGATGTTTCTAAATATGATTTAATCTACGCTGGAGCGCAAAAAAATATCGGACCTGCTGGTGCTACGGTTGTTATTGTTAAAAAAGATGCTTTGGGTAAATCGGGTAGAGTTTTACCTAGCATGATGGATTATCAAATTCACATTAATTCAGAATCAATGTATAACACCCCACCATGTTTTAGTATTTACACAGCAATGCTTACCATGGAATGGGTAAAAGAATTAGGAGGTGTTAAAGCAATGGCTGAAAGAAATAAAGCAAAAGCTGAGTTGCTATACAATGAAATTGATAGAAACCCACTTTTCAAAGGAACAGCTGCAGTTGAAGACAGATCGTTAATGAACCCAACTTTTGTAATGAATGATGATTCATTAAGCGCTGACTTTTTACAAAAATCTATCGATGCTGGAATTAGTGGAATTAAAGGTCACCGTTCAGTAGGAGGTTTTAGAGCATCAATGTATAATGCCCTTGAATTAGAAAGTGTTCAAGCTTTAGTAGACGTTATGCAAGAATTCGAAAGAACAAACGGATAATTTTCGATTTGATTTTATATAATTTTCAAAGCCGCTTTTTAGCGGCTTTTCTTTTGTCCCTCCGTTATTCAGAGCGCAACGAAGAAACTCAAGTTTAGTGTTAAGTTATGCTTTTGATAGAGCTTGAGGTCCTTCAGTCGTAACCTCCTTCTGGATGACGCAAAGGGACACAAAAAAGGCCGTCAAAATGACGACCTTTTTTATTCCTTCCGATATCCCCAGATAACTTCCATTATATTCCATACAAACCTACTCTTCAATTGATACCGATTCCTGTTGTTGGATGAGTTGTAACAATTGTTGTACTTGAGCTTTTAAAGCTTCGATTTCTTCGGCGTTGGTTGATGTTTTTGAATCCAGCTCTGCTTTTTGTGTTTCTATTTCCTTTTTTTGTGCTTCTATGATGGCTTGTTGTTCTTTGGTTGCTTCTAATAGAACTGGGATTAACTGAATGTAAGCTACTCCTAAATATCCATTTTCAGGGTCTACAGTGGTTACTATTTCAGGGAATACTGCTTGAACATCTTGAGCTATCACACCGTACTCTCTCGTTTTTAAAGAGTCGTTAATCATGTTATAGCTTAACCCTTTAATCTTCATAATTTTGGTTAGCACGCTATCAATCGATGAAAAGTTTTCTTTCAACCTCCTGTCCGATACATCTGTGATAGTTCCTGTGTATTCAATATCGCCTGTTACATCTAACTCTACAGATGGATTAGTCATGCCAATTCCAACGTCCCCTCCTGATGCAAATGTCATTATTACATTAGATGCTGCAGTCCCCAATGGAGCATTTGAACTGGTATTTTGCACCTGTAGTTGATTTGTATTAGTATTTACAAAACTAAAATGGGCTGCTCCTGTGTTAGTTAATTTAATTTCATGCTCTCCAAGCAAGACCGATTCATACATGTCGGTAGGCCCAATGCAAGCTTCTCCAAGGACTTGTAATTTATGTGTTGGCGACGTGGTACTAATACCAACCCTATCGGTACTTGCATCTATAAATAAAAGTTCAGTATCAGTATCACCCTCTACTCTGAAATCCTGGTCAGATGTACCGTCTTCATTAATAGTTACAAGTCCATTTGAATTAATATCCAAAGTGTTAATATCATCCACAGTCCATCGCCAGGCATTACCGGTAGAATAAATGAAAGGACTAGCTAGATCACCATCAGGTGGAACGGACAAATCGAAACCTCTAGCACCATCAGAACTCTTCCATTTCATAACACTTCCTCCAGACGATGAGGCATAAACTTGAACTGTACCATTAACGTCTAGTGTGTAACTTGGTGATGATGTCCCGATACCAACATTACCTGATGTCCCTTCAATCCTCATGATCTCTGTCATGGTACCATTTTGATTGATATCAAAAGTCATGGTAGCATCTTCTGCTCCCTCGGTTACATCATCCAACTCCACATTTATTCTTCCTTGTTCTTCTGCCACAGTCAGTCCATCTTCTATTTCAAAAACAATTCCAACTCCTATTCCAGCAGCTGGTGTTCCACTTGTTTCTTTAGTAAGCGTTAACATATCCTCCACAGCATTTGCCGTTGCGTCAGTATTTTCTAGGTGAAGAGTCGTATTTGGAGCTACTGTACCTATACCAACATTACCTCCTGCTTTTATCATAAACTTTCTGTCGGAAACTGTAGTAGCCTCGTACATGTCCCCAATAAAAAAATCTTGGGCAGAGCCAGTGGTTCTTGCAGCACCAACCTGAAGAAAGGTTGTCCCGCCAGATTCAACAAGTCTCGAATTACTCACGAAAAGACCACCATCGACATCCAAAGTTGTAGCTGGCGTAGCAGTACCAACACCAACTCTGTCGGCACTTGCATCTACAAAAAGTAAGTTCGCTTCTGTATCTCCTTCTACTCTGAAATCAACTGCCGCTCCACTTTCATTAAAAATTGCAGAACCATCTACATCCAAAGTTGCAGAGGCAGAAGTAGTTCCTATTCCAACTCTACCACCGTCTGGAACCAAATAAGCTCTACAACTGGCATCTGTATTAGAAGTAAAAAATTCAGCTACATCCGTTGCGTCTTGTGACTGTATTTGAAATGATTTATCATCAGCATGAGTATATAGTGCTAAATTAGCATTTTCATCTTCACCTCTCTGAACAAAAGACCAAGATCGGTCACCACTAATCATTAATAAAAAATCACCATCTGCTGAAGAATTACTTCCTACCTCCAATAAAGCATCTGGTGAAGAATTTTGGATTCCAACATTTTGAGAAGCATCGATGGTAACAGATGTACTCGCATCGGGTGCAGTTGTACCTATCTTTAACTTGTCCGAATCGGAGTTATCTATCCCAATAGAAAATGTGGTAGTTCCAGAAATTTGAAAGTTAATCTCTGGGTCGCCCCCTCCTGTATCATTTATATCTACGGCTGGGCCTGTTGTTTCAATATCCAAGGCGTTACTTGGTGATGTTGTCCCAATTCCTACCTGAGCAGAGGCCGCCCCTGCTAATAAGCTAATAAGCTAATAAGCTAATAAGCAATGTATTTAATACCTTCATAAAGGATAATTTATTCGACTAAGTTGTTAACAGTGCAAGTTAACGCAAAAATACGTATCCTAAAAGCTTTTAGTTTCCAAAAAGGGCTGTTGATTTATCAATTTGAAAGAATGTAGTCACATATCATTAACCACTACTGCCCAGGTGATTACCATAACATCACATCCATTTGAAACAAACATAAAAGGGTGTTTTTATAGCGTTTAGGAGTGTAAATTACATTCATTTTAAGTCTTTAAAACAAAGAAATTGTATATAAATTTTAAACTAATTGTATACTGCGCCCAACTTCTTAAAAGCCTACAAACAAGGTTCAAGATCCTTCAGTCGTGACCTCCTTTTGGATGACGTTTGTGCTTATTTCTCCCAAACGCAAATTTGCTTGTCGTCCCCAATGGAAACTAGCGCATTTTTGGAAGGAATAGCTACCAAATTATTTATTGAATTTAAATGCCCTTTATGCTCCGGAAAACATAATCGTTGTTTTACTTCAAACGTTTGAGCATCCCAAATTTTAACAATTTTATCGCGGCTACAGGTGGCAAATTCCGATTCATTTAACCAGGCTATTCCGTAAATAGGCCAATTGTGTCCAGCAACACTAAGCACTTGCTTTTTGCTAGCAATGTTTAAAGCTGTTAGGTGAGCGTTCTTATCTCCAATTAACAAGGAATCTTTAGCTGGTAAATAATCGAAACAATAGATAGGGTGCTCGATTGTAGAAAACAACTCCGCTGTTCCAATATCACTCAAATTTATCTTGAATACTTGCCCCTCCGAATTACCTATAAAAACATCTTCTTTCACTGCTTGAAGAGCCCTTATTTTCCCCTCTGATATTTTGTAATTCTTGAGTAATTCGAACTCCTTTGTATCCCAAATGGATAAAGTTCCATCCCCTGCTCCAACAAACAGCAAATCTTGATCAGCTATATAACACGAACTAAAAACGCCCGATTTATGGTAAGGGAAAAACTTTACTTCTTGTTTGGATTCTAAATCGATAATATGAAAATTACCGTTGAACAAACCGATAAACAAATGCTTATCTTTATTGAGTAACTGAAGATTTAAAATAGCCGAATCGGTTTTGATACTGAAAGGCGTATTTTCATCTTTCTCTAAATCCCAAGTTGCCACAATCTTATCGGCCCCTCCTGTGAAAAGTAAGTTATGCTTCTCGGAAAAAGTAACAGCGTATAATGAACCACTGTGTTTTTTGTATTTCTTTTTTAAAGTGTACACGCTGCGAAATTAATTAATCGATTAATCAACTCCTCAATTAATCAATTCGAATTACTCTATTTCTAGATTGTTTCATTTTTTACTTGAATATTATCCCGCGGATATCGCAGATTCCGCTGAGTTGAAGTAATTGCCTAATGGCCTGTTCTCACAGGCCACTACATTAAAAGCAAAATATCTGCGAAATCCGCGATATCTGCGGGCAACATATCAAGAAAACAATCTATCAATATAAATCTTAGCCTGAAGAAAAATTTCAGTCAACCCTTTATAAGGAATATCTTGGTCTGGAAAAACATCTACACTCTTCATCAACTTTCTTCCCTTTGATTCTAATAATGGATGATTAAGCTCTTTCCCATTATTGAACAGTATATAAGCCTGACCACTTTTATCTTTAAAATGATAGCACATTATTTTACCGCGATACAGATAACAAGGGGAACCATACTTCAAACACTCTGTAATCTGATTATCCCATGAAAGAATAATGTCACGCAAAGCAAAAAACAAACTCTTGAAAGGCTCATCTTGTTTGAAATAATATTGTTCTAGTTCGTTCATTCCTGTTATTCTTTTTGGACGCAAAGACCGCTAAGAAGACACAGAGATCACAAAGTACTTTCATAATCTCCTTTCCTCTGCGCCTTCTTTGTGCTCTCTGCGTCCAGAACTAAGTCTTGTACTTCAAATACCTTTCATACTCGCGCTCCATCAACTTATCAAACTTTTTCGGAACATCAACTTTAACATTCACTTCCTCCCCCGAAATTGGATGCTTGAAACTCAATTCAACCTAAATTCCGCATGTTTGTTTAAAAACGATAATCTGACCGTCTTATACTTGAATTTGTCACTATTTGTAAGACTCCAAGTATCAACTGGACATAGTTCACCCATGTTTTTTTGATTATTATGATATGTAAAGAGC
>CAXRIN010000019.1:0-38196 GCA_964230605.1 Flavobacteriaceae bacterium | reverse complement strand
ACATAGATCTTTTAAGGGATTTATTGTAAATACTATTGCAGCTTTAATTGCATATTCTTTCTTCCCTAAAAAACCGAAGATTAAATTTCAAGAAATTAAGACATGCCAATTAACTATTTTTTAGAATCGAGCTCAGGTTACTATCTTTTATTGAATTTAAATCTATTCAGTAGTGGCCGATGAGAATCGGCCATAGCAAGTCATATAATAAGTATGGTTCTTACGTGATTACTTATGGCCGATTATCGTCGGCCACAACTGGAAGGGTTTAATAATAATTAAGGAATGACTTTACCAATGAAATCGTAGATCTTCGCCGGCTTTTATATCAAACCAAAAAATTATATCATCTCCGTGTAGGCGAGTCCCTTTGAATTGGGTTTTGAAATCGTTTGAAAGGTTTTTGGCTTTAATTGTAAGTGTTAATCCAACTATGTCATCCCTATTATCATTTGTGATTTGAAAACCAGTTTCATTAATGTCAATTTTTACTCTTTCGATATCATGTTGATATTCCATAAAGTTGGAAACTGTTGGAATTTCCAATAAACCTTGATCCCTTAAAATGGCCATTTTTTGAAGTACTAAATCAAACTCTGGTTGGATAATTAAATTGCTGTCTGCATCAAAAGTCCAAAAACCAGGATGACCCGTATGCGCTGGATACACGTGATTAAATTCAACACCATAATTATTTACGAAATCGGCTAATTTTTCATCCGAGAAATAATAGTTCCATGATGAACCTGAGTTAGGGAAAAAAACAGTACTTGTTCTCCAAGAATACATCCCTTGTTCTGTTTTTAAATTTTCCCAAGACAATGGATAAGGCAATTGATCTTCGAATCCATGATATGGAATAGTACGACTTTGACTAAATCTGAATTTTTGCTGCGGTAATTTGTCTTCAAAGTAGCCATTCCAGAAGTATCTGATATCGTGTTTTACCCATAAATATTTCGCATAGGAATTCAATCCATCGCACATAAAATCTTCTCTGTTATCAGAATGACCGTTATTATATCCATGATCAATCCATGTGTGCGAACCATATCGTTTAGTAATGTATTCAAGCGCTTCATCCATCAAAGCTGAATCGGTAGTGAAGAAATCGGGCGTATGTAAACAAATTTCATTTCCTATGGCATGTAAAGAATCTAAAAACGCTTCAAAACCATGCGTTTTTTTAATTGATGCTAATTCCGAAGGAAGCTGACAATCATGGTAATCTTCATTTTGTAAAGTATCATTTACGGTATAGAAAACACTTTTGGTAACTGGAATATTCCTAGCTGCAAAACCAGCCGTTGCTTGAGATGGACCTGAGGCATTTTCATTACCATAATAGGTGATTTTATGCAATCGGAAATCGGCGAAATCTGCATGTTCTGTCCATAAATAAGCAGCCTGACAACCGTTTTTAGTTGGTAAGATGCGTGGTATTGATCTTTCCTTTTTACCAGAATAAAAGACGATGTTATGAAAAATTTTAGTGTTCAATCCATTTAAGGCGTATTCATTTGCCGAAATATCTTTAAAATCTCCAGTTGCCGAATCTTGCTCAGGAAAATGCAAAAGCGGGTGATCGTGACTCCAATCAATGTTAGCAACCAATATCTTTTTATCTTTTGACAATTGAAGAGAGCTCACATTTTGATTTCCATAGCTAAACCAAGCTAAGGAATCACTATTTAACTTAAAACCTTGTTTTCCTAACCAAACTTCATTTCCGAAAAAAGGACTTGCAATTCTGTTATTTCGGTACACCTCAGTAACTTGTCCTTTGTATTTATAAATAAGCGCTAAACGGTTAATTTTTGTCGGCTTTTTAAACTCGGTTTCTGAGCCGAAAAAGTAAGTGTTTGAGCGACCTTGATACTTTCCTCCCAAACAATTCCATTTCATTTCAAAATAATCATTGGAAAACTGAATGGTTGAATCATTGATTTGCTTTACTTCAGACTCAACATACTGACTATCTACGATTGCCATCAAACCAACAGATTCGAACATTGGTGTATTTAATGGAGTCGTTGAAAGACTATTCAAATTAGCATGGACATCTTTTAAATAACTTGGAAATATTTTATTACCAATTCGAATCGTTACAGAATCGATATCAAAAGAGGATTTTTTAGGATTGTAGGCATATAAACCTAATTTACTGTTAGGTTCACGTACTACTGGAATTACAAGTGAATCTTCAAAAAATTGCCATTTACCTGAGTCTCCTACTAAATCCTTCCCTTCCCATAAAATTTGTTTGTCATCACTCTTTACAGTAAAAACATAAATTCCTTGAAGCGAACTATTTAGTCTGTATTTGAAATTAATTTTTACAACTATACTGTTTGATTGAAAGGAATCAGGAATCTCAAATTTAAAGTTTGAACCATACAAATCATTGGGTTCAAAATGCTCAAATTTATTGGTGTCACCAGACAACATATTTTGATTTAAATGCCATGGAGATGCAATTGAATCATTATCGAAATCATTAAAGAAAGTCAGTAATTTTTCCTCCGATTTAAAAACAGATTGTCTTTGCTGAACAAAACAGGCATTCAGGAAAATCGATACTATAATTAAATGAAAAAAGAAGTGCTTACTTCGCTTTAAATAACCCATATTTTAGAATACAATAAATCGCTCTGAACCCATCTCTTGCACCAATCTTCTTACCTTCCTCATAAGTTCTTCCGTAATAAGATATTCCTACTTCGTAGATAGCAATTTTTGGAATTCGACTAATCTTAGCGGTTACTTCAGGTTCAAAACCAAATCTGTTTTCTCTTAAGTTCAAAGACTTGATATGTTCCGCTCGAAAAAGCTTGTAACATGTCTCCATATCTGTTAAATTCAAATTGGTAAACATGTTAGATAGGAAAGTCAAAAATTTATTTCCTATTGTATGCCAGAAAAATAGAATTCTATGGGGGTTTGAGCCTTGAAATCTTGAACCGTAAACAACATCGGCAAAACCTTCAATCATAGGTCTTAATAAATCATTATATTCTCTAGGATCATATTCTAAATCAGCGTCCTGAATAATGATAGCATCACCAGTCGCTTCTTTAATTCCACGATGTAAAGCGGCTCCCTTACCCATGTTTTTAGGCTGGATATAATATTGAATATCCAATTCAGGATTTTGCTCCATATAGCGTTTTACGGCTCCTTCCGTATCATCAGAACTGCAATCATTAACAATGATAAATTCCTTCTGAATATTATTCAAAAGGCTCACATCTTTCACCTTATCCAGAATAAAATGAATTGTTTCAGCTTCATTATAAGCTGGGATAACTATCGATAATTTCTTGATTTCACTCATAATACATTCTGAAAGCGCCCAAAAATAATCAAAATAAACTAGTTTGGATTGCTCAACCAATTGAATTCCAATTCGTAACTTTACACGATGATCTTTGATGTTTCCATTATAATTCCTGCATACAATGAGGGAGATTCTATTAAGCGAACACTAGATCAAATCACTCAATTTCTCAATCAACAAACCTTTCCTTTTGAAATCATTGTTGTAAATGATGGATCTACCGATAAAACTGGTGAAATTGTTGAAAATTACCCTGGAGTTAATCTAATTTCATTCGACAAAAACCAAGGAAAAGGGGCTGCGGTTAAAGCAGGCGTTATGGCGGCAAAAAACAATTACATATTGTTTATGGATGCCGATCATGCTATTCCGATTCAATATTTACTGGAGTTTAAAGAAATTGACACAGACATTGTAATTGGTTCGAAGTATCTAAACCAGACAGAAAACTACCCACTCTATCGTAGAGTTGTGGGAAAAGTGTTTTCTTTCTTGAAATACATCATTACTGGTTTGAATATTAAAGACACGCAATGTGGGTTTAAATTTTTCAAACGAGACGTAGCCAAAAAACTATTCGGTATGTCTCAAATTACTGGTTGGTGTTTTGACGTGGAAATTCTTTTGTTGGCTAAAAAACTAAACTACGCAGTTAAGGAAATGCCAATTAAACTTTCGGATATAAATTCTCCTTCTCAAATAAGCTTATTAAATAGCGGAACTCAAATGTTTATGGATCTATTAAAGCTACGTTTAAAGTTTAAACGTGGTGATTACGAACTTTAATCGAGCTTACCAACTGGGAAATTGTTTTTATAAAGTTCCTCGTTATAATCACAGTAAACATCAACTCCTTTTTCTCTTATCAATAACTGATCAACAAAAATTGGCGGATCAAAGTAGCTACTCGAACCTTTTAGCATTAATTTGTGATTTCCTTCCGGATAATCCAGTTTAATATCAAACTCCAAATAAGCCCAATTATCAACTACCTTATAACTACTTCTTGTATCGGAAACATTAGTCCATTTCCCAGGTTTTCCTTCTTGAGTTTCATCAACAAAAAACATAATATTGGAGGTAGTATCCATGTTATAGTAGTACCAAAAACTTACAGTGTACTCCTTCTTTTTAAGTCTGTCCTTCAAATCAATTAATGTTGTGAACTGATTATACTTCCCTGTCTTTGCGTTGTCTCCTCGAAAGTAAAGTTCTTTACAATTCCCATAAGGATCATAATTTTCGAAAATGACTTGAGCGTCTCTTTTTTCAAAAAATAAGTTAGCTTGTTGTTTGAATTTCGATTTATTGTGCTTAAAGAAAGACATCACTGAATCTTTATAATTATACAAAGCTTGTTTATAATCGAAATCATATATTCTATCAGAAAAATTGGTTTTTGAAGTAAAAGTAAAAGCTCTTTCTTCTACTCTATTGAGAGCCTTTTCTCCTTTTAAAAGGGCTACTTTTTTGCCATTGTTTAACAAAGAATCCAAGATGGGTTGACGAGTATAATTCTCCGTTAAAATTGGTGATATGGTTTCCAGTTGTTTCCCGCTTGACCTGGATAAGCAAGTATTTAATAACGGAACATTAGAATGATAAACTAAAACTAAAGCATCATAAAAAGCTTTATGATCAGAAATATTCCAACCAACTCTATCACCACCGACTTGAAAAAATGGTAGCGCTAAAATTGCCTGGTAATTCCCTTGTTTAAGGTTATTAATTTCCTTTTTAGTTTGATCGTCTAAGTTTTCAATTAGAAATGTATTCGAACTCTTAGTAATTTTTTTGCTTGTTGTGGTATGATACTCAAATGATTCCAAAAGGAATGAAGAACCTATTAAAACTAACAAAGCAACGGCTACTTTACTTTTTCGGCTCCACAAATATTTGATGTACACCTTATTGAAATAGATGGCTGTGAAAACAAATGCCGTGAAGTAAAAAATCCATACAAATCTCGATAAAACCCTAATTTGACGGATTTGTGGAACCACATCTAAAACAAAAGCAAATCCATGTTTAAAAAACAATCCAGCCCCATGAATTAAGGCCAAAATTCCAACAAAAATGATGGTTCCTTTTTTAATCTTGTTGATTTTTTTGCTGCTAAAAAGAAATCTAAAGAAAATTAAAAGCAAAATTATCAAGTTAGCTAAACCAATATATCCCCATCCTTCCCAGTCGTTTTTCTCATATTCAAAAAGACTTTTATACATTTCTCTGAAAGGTTGACCATGAGCAAAAAAAGCTCCTGCAAAATCCAAATTATACCCTCCAAAATTAAACTTATAAGACGCTCTATCTTTTACGGTATCTAATACAATTACATACAACTGGAATAGAATTAATGGACTCAATATTTGTAACAAACTATTCCCAACAAATGACTTATTTCTGTGCTTATTATTGAAAATCCACAAAAAGAACTGAAAGCAAAAAATAAAAAACAAGGACATTACGCCCATGTAAGGATGGGTGAAATACAATGCCAACTGGAATAAAATAAGATAAATCGTATACTTATAGTTCCCTGAGTCATTATACCTTTTAAGCCACAGCCAGGTAAGTGGAATAAAGAAACTATAGGACATACTTAGATGTCCAAGCATCCTGTTGTATTGAGGAGCCAATAACATCATTCCTAAAGCAAAAAATATAGCTACGCTTGTCCTTAATTTATACTTTTTTAATAGTTTGAAAGAAACAATCGCAGTGATGGGAAAAGATGAAAGCATTAAAAGATTTAAAAATCCTATTGCCCAATTTTCCGATCCTGGAATAACCCTTAAAAACCATGAAATCAAAGTGTGACCATCCGTTAAAATATGCATATCCCCAAAAGGATAATTCATACCATTAAAATGATGCGCGTCAACATCATTTTTTATGTGATGAATGAAAGTGAAATAATTTTTTATGCCATCTCCATCCGGAGCAAACAAATAATCATTTGGATGGAGAAAGGCATCTCCATAAAAACAGAATAGAAAAATAAGTGATAATACGAGTACAATTAAACTACCGTTTTGGAAAAT
Organism: Flavobacteriaceae bacterium; assembly: GCA_964230605.1. Taxonomy (GTDB): domain Bacteria; phylum Bacteroidota; class Bacteroidia; order Flavobacteriales_C. The sequence continues at coordinate 31,815 of CAXRIN010000019.1, read as the reverse complement.
CCTTTGCATATAATTATTTAGGCGGTCTAAAATACGATTTTAAGGTTAGTTTACTAACTACATTTTCGGCAGAATCCTTGAACAAAAACCGATTGGCTGTTTAATTTATATCCTTCCGGCATTTGTAGTAATGGAACTTTTACATCATCCAAACAAAAAGTTTTATCACATTTTTCACATCGAAAATGAACATGTGCATCATGATGATGATGAGAACTACAAGATCCCAAGTGACACAAAGCATATTTAACTTGTGAGCTTCCATCCATTACTTCATGAATAATTCCCGACTCTTGAAAAGATTTTAATGTTCGGTAAACAGTCACTTTGTCTAATTTTTGAGCAATCATGGCGTCAATGTCATTGTATGACAAAGCGTAATTCGCGCTCATAAATTGTTCTAAAATCACCTTTCTGTTCTCTGTAAATTTCAGACCGTGTTCCTTGAGTAATTCTTTCGATGTGCTCATTGCATCAAAAATACCTCAAAAAAAACTTAAATGCAATTTGGTTGCATTTGAATTAAATAACTACATTTGCAACAATTTTGCGTTTAGAGAGAATATTCACCTTTTGTTTGGTACTGATAAGCATCTTATCATTTTCACAAACATGCAACTTAACGCTGTCTGGTTCGGTTACCGATGAGCATAACAATGAACCTTTGCCCTTTGCTTTTATTGTTATTGAGGGAATTAATAAGGCTACAACATCCGATTCTTTAGGGAATTATCAGATCGATGGTTTATGCCCTGGTAAGGTAATTGTTCATTGTGATCACATGGGTTGTGAACGAATCATTGATACGCTTTACCTCAATAAATCCACTGAGCACGATTTTCATCCTGAACACCACGTGAATGAATTAGGACATTTAGAAATTCATATCGAAACTAAAGCTACTGAAACAAAGCAAGAAAAATCACTTGATCAAATTACCATAGACCAAACACAAACTCAACAACTTGGTGAGGCTTTAAGTAATATTCAAGGCGTTCAAAACCAATCCTCTGGAACAAATGTAAGTAAGCCCTCTATTCATGGAATGCATAGTAACAGGGTTTTGATTTTAAACAATGAAATCCGACAAGAGGGACAACAATGGGGAACCGATCATGGAATTGAATTAGATTTCACTAATTCAAAAAATGTTCAAGTTATAACTGGAGCAAATAGCATCGCCTACGGTTCGGATGCAATTGGAGGTGTTATTATTTTAAACCCTTCTCCACTTAGAAAAAAGCATGGAATTGAGGGAAGCATTAATGTTGGTGGTGAAAGTAACGGACAAAAGGGTGTGACTTCTGCAGAAGTTAACGGGAATTTTAAGGCTATTCCTGAATTAAGCTACAGACTCCGAGGGTCCTTGAAAAAAGGAGGAAATGTAAATTCACCGGATTATTACATCGACAATACAGGAATTGAAGAAAAAAATTATGCTTGGGCAATAGGATATCAAGCAAACAATTATGGCTTACAAGTAGATTACTCTGATTACAATGCAGAGTTTGGTATTTTTTCAGGGGCTCATATTGGGAACCTAACCGATTTATTAAATGCTTTTAATGCCGATAAACCCAATACACCTGACCAATTTAGTTACAAGATTCAAAGACCATTTCAATCTGTTTCGCACGAAACGGTAAAGGTTAAATCCTTCTTCTATTTCAACGACTCTAGTAAATTGGAATTAATTTATGGCCGACAATTTAATCAACGTTCTGAATTTGACACTCATTCGTCAGAAGATAATGAGCCAGATTTCAACTTTAACCTAACCTCACACACTGCCGATTTAAAATATATTTTTAAAGGAAAATGGAATCATCAATATGGTGTGCAAGGACTATATCAAACCAACACTTGGAACGGAAGATTCTTTATTCCAAACTTTGAAAAATATGGTATTGGTGGATACCTAATTGAAGAGTATAAAAGAGGGAAAAACTTAATCGATTTTGGTCTGAGATATGATTTCAATTATTTATCTGTTTATTATTTTGAGAATGAAATTTTACTTAATCCAGACCATAATTTTCAGAACATTAATGGAAATATAGGGTACTCATATTTGCTTTCTGATAGTTTAACTTTCAGAACAAATATTGGATCAGCTTGGCGTCCTCCTTCAGTGAATGAACTCTATTCAAATGGTTTGCATCATGGTTCGGCATCGCTTGAATATGGGGATCATCAATTGGATATAGAGCAAGTTTTCAATTGGAATGCAAGCTTGGATAAAAAAATGAAAAGGTTGGATTTAAGCACTCAAATTTATGCCAACTACTTTCAAAACTACATTTATCTTGCGGCAACCGGAGAAACTCAATTAACAATAAGAGGAGCTTTTCCAGTTTACGAATTCCGACAAATAGAAACTTCTATTATTGGTTGGGATTTTAATGCTAGATATAATATCAATTCTCAACTCGACTTTGATTTTGGGACAAGTATTTTGAGAGGGAATGACCTTTCAAATAATAAATTTCTTTGGGGAATGCCATCAGATGAATATAACACTACATTAATATATAAACCTAAATTTAAAAGGTTATTAAAAAACACCACCTTTGAAGTTAATTACAATTATGTGGACAAACAATTCCGTTTTAACTCAGAAGATGATTTCATTGACCCACCTTTAGGTTATTCTTTAATTAACTTAAAAGCCTACACAAAACTGAATTTTAAAACACCACTTACACTCTATTTTAACGTTAATAATGCATTGAACACATCTTATCGAAACTACTTAAACAGGTTCAGATATTTTACAGATGAAATGGGGAGAAATGTTGTTTTTGGATTGAAATATAATTTTGAAATCAATGAACAACATCACCATCATAAATAATTTTATTAATACTTAAAACTTAAACTACAATGATTAAAAAAACACTTTTAGTTTCGGGATTTTTAGCAATGATTTTTGCTTGTGAAAAGGATGACAATAAGGTTGACAATCCTACTGATGAACATGAAGAGGAATTAATTACATCAGTAGATGTGGAAGTTGAACATATTGGTTCGGGAGCAAAAAATACCTACAGTTTTAAAGATTTAGATGGTCCAGGCGGAAATGAGCCAACTCAGTTAGATACAATTTACTTAATTGAAAATTCCAGACATGCTGTTTCAATATCATTCTTAAATGAATCCGAAGATCCTGCTGAAGACATAACCGCTGAAATTTCAGAAGAGGCAGATGAGCACATTATCTGTTTTGAATCCTCAAATGGCGACGTTATTGTCAACCGATCTGATAGCGATGGAACTTATGAAATTGGATTAGAATCAACATGGACTTCAAGTAATGCAGGTTCAGTAAGCTCAATGACAATTACCTTAAAGCACCAAGGTGCTTATAAAGATGGAACTTGTACCCCTGGAGAAACAGATGTTGAAGTTGTATTTCCTGTAAAGATATTAGGACTTTAAAATGAATTTGATAAATAGTTCGAGCCCAGGTGGGCCCAGATAAAATCAACTATTTTTCAGAAGGACGATAAATATTGGAATTTTTAAATTAATCTCAAGTTTAAAGATTAAATAACTCAGTTGCATTTTTGGAAGTGATTTCTGCAATTGTATAAATCGATTCGCCTTTTAGTTCTGACAATTTTTCGGCTATATAAAGTAAATACGATGACTCGTTTCTTTTACCTCTTTTAGGAGTTGGAGCTAGATATGGCGAATCGGTTTCCAAAACCAATTCGGATAATGGAACTTGTTCGACGGTTTTATCTAACCCTGCTTTTTTAAATGTGAGTACACCTCCTATTCCCATTTTAAATCCGCCGTAACTTATGATTTTTTCTGCTTCCTCAATTCCTCCGGTGAAGCAGTGTAAAACACCAGTTAATGATTCATCATTCTCCTCATCTAACACCTCAAAAATTTCTTGAAAACTTTCTCTTGCATGAATAGCAATTGGTTTACCCAATTCTTTAGCCCATCTAATTTGCTGACGAAACGCGTCCTGCTGAATTCCAAGAGTTGTTTTGTCCCAATATAAATCAATACCTATTTCTCCAACTGCACAATAATCTCGTTTTTCAAACCAAGATTTACAAGTATCCAATTCGTTTTGATATTCTTGTTTTACATAACAAGGATGAACACCCATCATACTTTTAAAAAAGTCCGGATTTTCATCTTCCAACAAATGCATTCTTTCGATGGATTCAACATCAACATTGGGCATCAAAACTTGCTGAACACCATTATCTTTGCATCTTTGAATACAATCGTTTAAATCTTCATTAAACTCTTTTGAATAAAAATGAGAATGGGTATCGATTAACATCTTACAAAGATAATCAACTGCATAGTATTCTATTCCTGAAAATACACTCGTTTCACTCTAGGTGAAATACCTGTTAAGGCTTCGTAAGGAATAGTATCCATTAATTTTGCGAAATCTTGAATGGGAAATCCTTCTCCAAAAACAATTACTTCATCTCCCTCTTCTGCATCAATATGGGTGATGTCCAACATACACATATCCATGCAAACATTTCCGATGATTGGTGCTTTTTGACCTTTGATAAGCATATAACCTTTTCGTCTCCCCATACTTCTGCGAAGCCCGTCGGCATATCCTATTGGAACTGTTGCAATGGTAATGTCTTTAGTTGGCATTTCCATCCTAGAATATCCTACAGAATCATGTGCAGGTACGTGTTTGATTTGTGAAATGGTTGTTTTTAACTCAGATACGGGTTCTAACTTGGATTGATGTTCAGGGAAAGCACTAATTCCATACATTCCAATACCCAATCTAACCATATCAAATTGAGCTTCAGGAAAAGCCACAGCTCCAGCTGAATTGGCAATATGACGAATAAAATCCCCCCCTAAGTTTTCGGAAATTTTTGTACTTAATTCATCAAATAAATTAATCTGATCTTGCGTAAACAATCTATGAATTGGTTCATCAGCTGTTGCTAAATGACTAAACACACTCTTCACTTTTATTAGCTTATTATTCTTTATTTGAATAATCAACTTATGTAAATCGCTTTCCTCAAAACCTAAACGATGCATTCCTGTATCCAACTTAATATGAACAGGATATGGAGATCCCTGATATCCAGTTCTCTTCAAAGCCTTAGTAAACAGTTCATAAACTTTGAATGAATAGATTTCGGGTTCCAAATTATTTTGAATCATGAGATCGTAAGCTTGCTGTTCAGGATTCATTACCATAATTGGCAAAGTAATTCCTGCTCGCCTTAACTCAACCCCTTCGTCAGCATATGCAACAGCCAAGTAATCCACTAAATTATATTGCAACACATTCGCAATTTCAAACGAACCACTTCCATATGAAAATGCTTTAACCATTGCCATAATTTTGGTTCCTGGTTTAATTTGCGATTTATAGTAATTTAAGTTGTGTACAATTGAATTTAAATTGATTTCTAAAACAGTCTCATGAACTCTTTTTTGAAACAGTGTACTAATTCGTTCAAACCCGAAAGGACGTGCACCTTTCAATAAAATGGTCTCATTTTTAAATTGAGATAAATCTATAGATTGAACAAAATCATTGGTAGTAGTATAAAACTTAGCAGAAGAAGGAAATAAACCTTTTTGTTCACTAATATTCTTACCTATTCCTATGATTTTATGTATTCCTTTTGAAGCTAACAAATGAGCAACCGATTGGTATAATTCTTCATCTGATTTCCCCGACTGCAGTATATCTGATAAAATGATTGTTTTATTTGGCTGTTGTTTCTGTTGAACCATGAAATCTAGCGCAATTTCCAAGCTCCCAAAGTCCGAATTATAATAATCATTAATTACCGAACAATTATTTAAACCTTCCTTTAATTCCAATCTCATTGCAACTGGAGCTAAAGACTTCATTCTTTTATTAATCCAATCATTATCGTAATCCATATACAATAATGTAGACCAACAAGTAATACAATTCTCTATACTAGCATCATCACTAAAAGGAATGGTTATCTTAATAAACTCATTCTTATATACAGCTTGGATAACAGTTTCAACATCCGTTTTATCAATTTTACCAACCATCAAATCAGCAGGTAACTTTTTACTCCAAGTAAAAGTTTTTAAATCTTTAAATCTAGACTTTTTAGTAATCGCAGTATGTATTGGAAGAAAATCCCTGCAATAAACCAAGGTTTGCACATTTTCAAATAGTCGGAGTTTCTCTTTTGCCTTCTCATCCCAATTTTTGAAATTTTCATCATGAGCACTTCCTAAATTCGTAAAGATTCCAATTGTAGGTTGAATCATATACTCAAGAGCGCCCATTTCTCCAGGCTTAGAAACCCCAGCTTCAAAAATCCCAAAATTATGTTCGGGATTAGTTTGCCATACACTTAAAGGAACTCCAATTTGAGAATTATAACTTTTAGGACTCTTTACAATATTATATTCCTCTTTTAATAATTGATATAACCACTCTTTAACAATGGTTTTACCATTTGATCCTGTAATTCCTATTACCGGTAAATCAAAGGCTTCCCTGTGGCGATGAGCTAATAATTGAAGTGCATGTAAAGTATTTGGAACCTTTATAATCCAAGCGCCTTTTACTAAACTCAAACTTACACCTTGATCAACAATAAATGCTCTTATTCCTTTCTGATAGGCTTCAGATATGAAATCATGACCGTTATGACGATCGCCGTTAACAGCAATAAAAACGGATTGATTAGGATTGAAAATTTTTCTGCTATCAATAAGTAGCGACTTTACTTCCAATTCACCTTCACCAGATTGGATAAGTTCGCCATCACATAATTGAACAATATCATGAATCGAGTATGGAAGTGTCATGGAACAAAAATAAGTAAAGTATTTTTCGATAATTCACAAAAAAGCCGCTCAACATTTGTTAAGCGGCTTTTTAATATTTTGACATTAAGTCTTATTTCTCTTCTGAAACAACAGAAGCTTTAATAAAGTCTCTATTCATTCTTGCGATATTGTCTAAAGAAATTCCTTTTGGACATTCAACTTCACAAGCTCCAGTGTTAGTACAGTTACCAAATCCTTCGGCATCCATTTGGTTAACCATATTTAAAACTCTTCTGTCTTTCTCAACTTGACCTTGTGGTAATAATGAGAACTGAGAAACTTTTGCAGAAACGAATAACATTGCTGATCCGTTTTTACAAGTTGCTACACAAGCTCCACATCCAATACAAGTTGCAGCGTCGAACGCCTTATCTGCATCTGCTTTTGGAACTGGTAATGCGTTAGCATCCTGAGTATTTCCTGAAGTGTTTACTGAAACATATCCACCTGCTTGTTGAATTCTGTCAAATGAGCTTCTGTCTACAACTAAATCCTTTAATACTGGGAATGCAGCCGATCTAAAAGGCTCAATAGTGATTGTATCACCATCTTTAAACATTCTCATGTGTAACTGACAAGTTGTAACGCCTCTATCAGGACCATGAGCTTCTCCGTTGATGTATAATGAACACATACCACAGATACCCTCTCTACAATCGTGATCGAATGCTACCGGCTCAACACCTTTTTCTACCAAACCTTCGTTCAATACATCTAGCATCTCTAAAAACGAAGAATCAGGACTAATATCGCTTACTTGGTAAGTCTCAACAGCTCCTTTAGCTTTTGAGTCTTTTTGTCTCCAAATTTTTAATGTAAGATTCATAATTTTTTCTTTTTAATCTATCGACCATGGTCCATGGACCATAGACCATAGTAATGATGTATTATTTGTATGAACGTTGTTTTAATTCGATATCGTTAAACTCTAAGTCTTCTTTGTGAAGAACGGCGTCACTTGGTTCACCTTTGTATTCCCAAGCTGCAACATAACGGAAGTTAACATCATCTCTTAATGCTTCTCCATCTTGTTCTCCACCAACTTCAACAGACTCTTCACGGAAGTGACCTCCACATGATTCGTTTCTATGTAAAGCATCCTTAGCGAATAATTCTCCTAATTCTAAGAAATCTGCAACTCTTCCTGCTTTTTCTAACTCAGGATTTAATCCATTAGCAGATCCAGGAACTTTTACATCCTTCCAGAATTCTTCTCTAATTTGTTTGATTTCAGCGATAGCTTCTTTTAAACCTTGTTCGTTTCTAGCCATACCAACTTTATCCCACATTACTTTTCCTAAACGTTTGTGGAAGTGGTCAACAGATTTTGTTCCGTTGTTATTGATAAAGAAATCGATTCTTTCTTTAACTGACTTTTCAGCCTCGTCAAATTCAGCAGTATTAGTTGGAATAGCTCCAGTTCTAATATCTTTCGATAAGAAATCACCAATAGTGTAAGGTAATACGAAGTAACCATCAGCTAAACCTTGCATTAATGCAGAAGCTCCTAATCTGTTTGCTCCGTGATCTGAGAAATTAGCCTCACCAGCTGCGTAACATCCAGGAATGGTAGTCATTAAGTTGTAATCAACCCAAATACCACCCATTGTATAGTGTACAGCAGGATAAATCTTCATTGGAGTAACATATGGATTCTCATCTGCAATCTTTTGATACATCTGGAATAAGTTTCCATATTTCGCTTCAACAACCTTAGTTCCTAATTCAGTAACTAATTTCTTATCATTAGCATCTAAACCTTTGATGTTTGCTTCAGTTTTTCCGTAACGCTCAATTGCTGATGCGAAATCTAAATAAACTGCTTCACCAGTTGCATTAACTCCAAATCCAGCATCACATCTTTCTTTAGCAGCTCTTGATGCAACATCACGAGGTACTAAGTTTCCGAATGCAGGATATCTTCTTTCTAAGTAGTAATCTCTATCTTCTTCTTTGATTTGAGTTGGCTTTAATTTACCTTCTCTAATCGCTTTTACATCTTCTAATTTCTTAGGAACCCAAATACGACCGTCATTTCTTAAAGACTCCGACATCAAAGTTAATTTTGATTGGTGGTCTCCTGAACGTGGAATACAAGTTGGGTGAATTTGCGTGTAACAAGGGTTAGCGAAGAAAGCTCCTTTTTTGTGAATTTTCCAAGCTGCTGAAACGTTAGATCCCATTGCGTTAGTGGATAAGAAGAATACGTTACCGTAACCTCCTGATGCAATAACTACTGCGTGAGCTGAATGTCTTTCAATCTCTCCAGTTACTAAGTTTCTTGCGATGATTCCTCTAGCTTTTCCATCAACAATTACAAGATCCATCATTTCATGACGGTTATACATCTTGATTTTTCCTTTGTTGATTTGACGGTTCATAGCAGAGTATGCCCCTAATAATAACTGTTGTCCAGTTTGTCCTTTTGCGTAGAAAGTACGAGATACTAATACTCCACCGAATGAACGGTTATCTAAAAGTCCTCCGTAATCTCTTGCGAAAGGTACACCTTGAGCAACACATTGATCGATGATATTTGCCGATACTTCAGCTAAACGGTAAACGTTTGCCTCTCTAGCACGGTAATCACCTCCTTTTACAGTATCATAGAATAATCGGTAAGTTGAATCACCGTCATTTTGATAGTTCTTTGCTGCGTTGATACCTCCTTGAGCTGCAATTGAGTGCGCACGTCTTGGAGAATCTTGGTAACAAAATGCTTTTACGTTGTATCCCATTTCAGCAAGTGAAGCAGCGGCAGAACCTCCTGCTAAACCTGTACCTACTACGATAACGTCAATTAAACGCTTGTTAGCTGGGTTAACAACATTGATTTTATTTTTATGATTAGTCCACTTATCCTTAATTGGACCTGCTGGTATTTTTGAATCTAATACTGACATAATCTCTTAATTTTTTAGTGTGCTCCACAAGTACCAGAACATAAAGTATGGTACCAAGCAATTACGATGAATAATAATGGAACTACAACTGAGTAGATTTTACCAAATTTTACTAAAGCTGGAGTGTACTTTGAATGACGGAATCCAACTGATTGGAAAGTTGAAGCAAATCCATGTGCCAAGTGTAATCCTAAGAAAACAAATGCTAACGTGTAAACTCCTGCGTACAAATACTCTCCTCCAAATTTACCATTCAATTCGGCCCAATATCTCAATTCTCCTGTTGCCTCATCAAGACCAGACCAGTCTCCTCCAAGGAACTTTACTTGAATTTCATGTAACCAAAATTGTCCCATGTGAAGGATCAAGAATAAGAAAATCACAATCCCAGTTACAATCATGTTTCTTGAAACCCATGAAGAATTAGCTGCCTGATTGTCTACAATGTATCCAATTGGTCTTGCTTTTTTGTTCTTCATCGTTAAGATGATTCCCATTGCATAGTGGATAAGAATACCCGCAATTAAAATAGGCTGCGCAACAAATTGCACAATTGCATTAGTCCCCATAAAGTGTGAAGCATCATTAAATGCCTCAGGACTGATAACTGATAGTAAGTTAATTACTAAGTGCTGAAGAAGGAAAACAAGTAAGAATAAACCAGAAAGTGCCATTACAACCTTTCTTCCTACTGATGATTTTCCTAAACCTGAATTACTCATAAAGTTTAAGTTTTTGTTCTCGAATGAAGTTTTAATTCAACGCGCAAATTTACAACACAATTCGCTTATAACCTTAAACGGTAGTTTACAGTAGAAGAGCTGCTTATAGATACTAGTTATCAAAACTGACTGACAAAAGCCCTAAACCCTTATATTTACTTATATTTGAAGATATTTAAGGCAGTAAATAAGCATTAGATTGTAAGTTTTTATTTAGACAGTTTCTAAACAAGGAATTATGAATGTAAGATATGAATCCATTGACCCTAACCTTTTTATAGAAAACAGAAAAAGGTTAAACAACCTGCTGAAAACCAATAGTTTAGCTATTTTTCATTCTAACGATGAAATGCCCAGAAATGGAGATTGCTTCTATCCTTTCCGTCAAAATTCAGATTTCTTTTATTTAACCGGAATAGATCAAGAACAGTCAATTTTACTACTCTTTCCTGACTGTCCGAATCCTTCATACAAAGAGGTTTTATTCGTTCGTGAAACAAGCGAACACATTAAAGTATGGGAAGGACCTAAATACACTAAAAAACAAGCATCGGCAACTTCGGGTATTAAAACCGTTTTTTGGTTAGAGAATTTTGACGCCATTTTTAAAATGGTCACCAATTGGGCCGATAATATATATGTTAATCAAAATGAACATGATAGAGCACACTCAGATGTTGATTCAAGAAACCTAAGATTTACACGAGAACTCAAAAATCATTATCCTGCTCATCATTTTGAAAGAGTAACTCCTTTAGTGACTAGACTTCGGGAAATCAAATCTCAATTTGAAATTGACATCATTAAACATGCTTGTAGTATTACAGAAAAGGGATTTCGCCGAATATTAGAATTTACAAAACCTGGTCGCTGGGAATATGAATTGGAGGCAGAAGTATCACATGAATTCACAATCAACAGAGCCAATGGCCATGCCTATACTCCAATTTTCGCTTCTGGTGAAAACGCGTGCATTTTACATTACACCAACAATAATCAGCAATGTAAGGACGGCGATTTGATTTTGATGGACTTCGGTGCTGAATATGCTAATTATGCTTCCGATTTATCCCGTACCATTCCTGTAAATGGAAGATTCACAAAGCGCCAAAAAGATATTTATGAAGCTGTTAGAAGAGTGATGAAAGAAGCAACCCAAATGCTGGTTGTTGATAATGTTTTAGACGACTATCATAAGGAGGTGTGCAAAATAATGGAATCGGAATTAATTGGATTAGGAGTTTTGGATAAAACGGAAGTGTCCAGACAAGATCCCCAAAAACCACTTTTCAAAAAATACTATCCTCATGGAACCTCCCATTTTTTAGGACTAGATGTACATGATGTGGGAAACAGATATAATGCCTTTAAACCTGGAATGATTTTCACTTGCGAACCAGGCATTTATTTGCCAGATGAAGGAATTGGAATTAGAATTGAAAACGATATTTTGATTACTGAAAACGGTCCTGTTGATTTAATGGCATCAATTCCAATTGAAGTGGAAGAAATTGAAGATTTGATGAATAGTTAACCAACCAATAAGTTCTAGTAATATCACACATCAGTAAATCCAATGAAAAAAAATATCTTATAGGATAGGTGAATATATATTTGTCTGAAACCAAAATCTGGAATAAGATGAAAAAGTATGTTTACGGAATAGGATTAGCAGCGGCTATATTAAGTAGCTGTGGTGAATCTGCTCCAGCTCCTAAAGCCGAAGCTGGTACTTCAACTGAAAAAAAAGGAGGCTGCCCATTTGGAATGGGGGAAGCCGCTCACAAAACACCAACTTCCAATGAGCATTGGTGGCCAAATCAATTAGATTTAAGTGTTCTAAGACAACATTCAAATTTATCCGATCCTTTAACTGGTGATTTTAATTACAGAAAAGAATTTTCGGAATTAGAATATCAAGAACTCAAAAAAGACTTAACCAAATTAATGACCGAATCCCAAGATTGGTGGCCTGCCGATTTTGGTCATTATGGTGGTTTATTTATCCGAATGGCTTGGCATAGTGCAGGAACATACAGAACTGGTGATGGACGTGGAGGATCTCGTGAAGGTCAACAAAGGTTTGCTCCATTAAATAGCTGGCCTGATAACGCCAACTTAGACAAAGCAAGAAGACTCCTTTGGCCGATCAAGAAAAAGTACGGTCAAAAAATATCATGGGCTGATTTAATGATTCTTACTGGAAACGTAGCTCTTGAATCAATGGGATTCGAAACACTAGGTTTCTCAGGTGGTAGAGCTGATGTTTGGGAACCAAACAAGAGTGTTTACTGGGGAATGGAAAAAGAGTTTTTAGGTGATAAAAGACATGGTGAGAATGGGGAATTAGAAAATCCATTAGCCGCTGTTCAAATGGGATTAATATATGTTAACCCTGAAGGACCTCATGGAAATCCTGATCCAGTTGCTGCTGCCAAAGATATTCGGGTGGCATTTGGAAGAATGGGAATGAATGATGAAGAAACTGTTGCTCTTATCGCAGGAGGACATACTTTAGGGAAAACTCACGGAGCAGGACCTGCCTCACATGTTGGTCCGGAACCTGAAGCAGCAGATATTGAAGAGCAAGGTTTTGGATGGAAAAGCGATTACAAATCAGGAAAAGGAACTGATGCTATTACTTCAGGTTTAGAGGTAACATGGACTGCTACTCCAGCTCAATGGAGTCATGGGTTCTTTGCTAGTCTTTTTGAAAATGAATGGGAATTATTAAAAAGTCCTGCAGGTGCTCATCAATGGGTAGCTAAAGATCCAAAAGTTATGGTCCCAGATGCGTTTGATTCTACAAAAATGCATAAACCAACAATGCTTACAACTGACCTTTCTTTAAGAATGGATCCAGGATTTGAAAAAATATCGAGAAGATTCTTAGAAAACCCTAAAGAATTTGAAAAAGCCTTTGCAAAAGCATGGTTTAAACTAACACACCGTGACATGGGACCGAAATCTAATTACATTGGTCCTGAGTTTCCACAAGAAGATTTTATCTGGCAAGATCCAATTCCAGTTGTAGATCATGAATTGGTAAATGAAAAAGATGTTAAAGCTTTAAAAGCTGAACTATTAAACAGTGGATTATCGGTTCAACAACTAGTAAATACGGCTTGGGCTTCAGCAAGTACATTCAGATCTTCTGATAACCGTGGTGGAGCAAATGGTGCTCGTATCCTTTTGGAACCAATGAAAAACTGGGAAGTTAACAACCCTAAAGAATTGAACAAGGTTATTCCTGTTCTTCAAAAAATTCAAACAGAATTTAATGGTAAGAGTGGAGACAAAAAAATCTCAATGGCAGACTTAATTGTTCTCGGAGGTTGCGCGGCAGTTGAGCAAGCAGCTAAAGATGCAGGGTATGACATTACTGTTCCTTTTACTCCAGGAAGAATGGATGCAAAGCAAGATCAAACTGATGTAGAATCTATCAATCTATTAGAGCCAATGGCTGATGGATTTAGAAACTATACAAAAGGAAAATACACATTAACTACCGAGGAGTTATTGGTAGACAAGGCTCAATTCTTAAAATTATCAGTTCCTGAAATGACTGTACTTTTAGGAGGAATGAGAGCTTTAGGTGCTAACTATGATTATTCATCAAAAGGTATTCTTACTGATAAGCCTGGAGTTTTAACCAATGATTTCTTTGTTAACCTTTTAAGTATGTCAACTAAATGGTCACCAGTTGATGACTCAAAAGAAGTTTTCGAAGGTAAAGACAGAATGACTGGTGAAAAGAAATGGACAGCAACTAGAGCTGATTTGATCTTCGGTTCAAACTCTGAATTAAGAGCTCTAGCAGAAGTTTACGCCAGTGATGACGCAAAAGAAAAATTCGTTACTGATTTCGTAAATGCATGGAATAAAGTAATGATGTTGGATCGTTTCGATCTTTTACACAAGTAAGTTCAATCAACCAAAATTTACAGAGGCTAGCCCAAAAGGTTAGTCTCTTTTTTTGTTTTATATTCTCATATATTTGACCGTAATAATTATAATAACCCATGAGAATATTAAAATTCATTGCTATTTTCTTCGCAATTATAATTGGCTTGTACCCGATAGGTTATTTGTGGTTAGTGATATGAGTGAAGGACTGTTAAATACAAAAGACGCTAGCTTGTTTACCAACCTTATTTGGCAAGTAGCTTTTAGTACTCACATATATTTTGGAGGGATCGCTTTATTATGCGGCTGGATTCAATTTTTAAAATCTGTAAGATCAAAACACCTTGGCTTTCACAGATTAATTGGGAAGATTTACGTTATTTCAATAATCCTAAGCGGTACAGGAGGTTTTATTATTTCCTATTATGCTACCGGAGGAACAATAACAGGCGTTGGTTTTGCATCGCTAGCTTTACTTTGGATTACCACAACAATACTTGGTTATTTAAAGGTTAAACAAAAAAATTGGAAGGCACACCAAAATTGGATGATAAGAAGTTACTCTTTGACTTTTGCAGCAGTCACCCTAAGATTATGGATGCCTATAATCATGATTTTATTTGGATTGGAATTTATGGCTACTTATAAAATTGTAGCCTGGTTAAGCTGGATTCCAAATCTAATTTTAACAGAATTCTTCATAAAGAAGATTTCTAGAAAAGTGTATAAAAACAAAAAGGCTAACCCAAAAGAGTTAGCCTTTACAATAGTTTTTATTTCCTTACTTCATATCAGAATAATCAAACTCCGTTTCCTCAAGAAACTTTGTTGTTACTCCTCCATTAATGAAAGTTTCGTTTTCCATTAATTTGATATGGAAAGGAATTGTTGTTTTTACACCTTCAATAATGAACTCCTCCAATGCCCTTTTCATTTTCGCAATAGCCTCTTCTCTAGTTTGAGCTACTGCAATAAGCTTAGCGATCATTGAATCGTAGTTTGGTGGAATTGCATAACCTGAATAAACGTGAGTATCTAGTCTGATACCATGTCCACCAGGTGTATGTAGTTCTTTAATTTTTCCTGGAGAAGGACGGAAATCATTCATTGGATCTTCCGCATTAATTCTACACTCAATCGCATGCAATTGAGGCGTGTAATTCTTTCCAGAAATTTTGTATCCAGCAGCAACTTTAATTTGCTCTCTAATTAAATCAAAACCAACTACTTCTTCAGTAACACAGTGCTCTACTTGAATACGTGTGTTCATTTCCATGAAGTAGAAATTTCTATGCTTATCAACTAAGAATTCAACTGTACCAGCACCTTCGTACTTAACAGCTTTAGCAGCCTTAATTGCAGCTTTCCCCATTTCCTCTCTTAACTTTTTTGTCATGAAAGGAGAAGGAACTTCTTCAACTAATTTTTGGTGACGACGTTGAGTTGAACAGTCTCTTTCTGATAAGTGACATGCGTTTCCAGTTTGATCTCCAATAATTTGAATTTCAATGTGACGAGGTTCTTCAATAAATTTCTCCATGTAAAGATCATCGTTACCAAAAGCAGCAGCAGACTCACGTCTTGCACTTTCCATTAACTCTTCTAATTTATCTTCAGATGGAATAAATCTCATTCCTCGACCACCACCTCCAGCAGAGGCTTTAATCATAACAGGATATCCAATTTTCTTGGCAACCTTCTTTGCTTCAGCAGGTGTTTTTACAACTCCCTTTGAACCAGGAACACATGGAACTCCAGCAGCCTCCATAGTTGATTTTGCTTGAGCTTTATTACCCATTCCATCAATTTGTTCAGGAGTAGCACCAATAAATTTGATACCGTTTTCAGCACAAATTCTAGAAAACTTTGAGTTTTCTGACAAGAAACCATATCCTGGGTGAATTGCGTCCGCATTTGTAATTTCAGCAGCAGAAATAATTCTCGGAATATCTAAGTATGATTCATTTGATGGCGCAGGCCCAATACATATAGCCTCATCCGCGAATCTTACATGTAAACTATCTTTATCGGCAGTAGAATAAACTGCAACAGTCTTAATTCCCATTTCTTTACATGTTCTAATAACACGCAAAGCAATCTCACCACGATTGGCAATTAATATCTTTTTAAACATAATTGTAGAGTTTAAAGTTGTTCGTTTAAAGTTTAAAATAGTCATCCACTTTAAACCTTAAACGTTAAACATTTAACTTTTGCTTAGCTAGGATCAACTAAGAATAAAGGCTGATCGTATTCAACTGGAGTAGAATCATCAACTAAAACCTTCACGATTTTACCTTTAACTTCTGCCTCAATTTCGTTGAATAATTTCATCGCTTCAATAATACAAATAACATCACCTGTATTAATTTCAGTACCTACTTCACAGAAATTTGGTTTATCTGGAGAAGGACGACGATAGAAAGTACCAATCATAGGTGACTTTACCTCAATGTATTTTGAAGTATCTTCAGCTGGTGCAGCAGGAGCTTCAGCAGCAGGAGCTGGTGTAGCAGCAGGTGCAGCAGGTGCAGGAGCAGCAACCGGAGCAGCAACCGGAGCAGCAGCAACTGGTTGTTGAACAACTTGAGGAACTGGAACCTGAACAAATTGTGGTTCAGCAGCATCCTTTTTCTTATTCTTAACCGCCTCGTTCTTAATGACTAATTTTACATCTTTAGTCTCTAAATTAACTTCACTAACACCAGACTTAGAAACAAACTTAATCAAGTCTTGAATTTCAGTAACTTTCATAATTATGAAGATTTAAGTTCTTAAATATTTTATGAATTATAAGCCCACTTTAAATAAACAGATCCCCAAGTGAATCCACCTCCAAAAGCAGCCAATAATAAATTATCACCTTTCTTTAATTTCTTTTCCCAATCCCACAAACATAATGGAAGGGTTCCAGCAGTTGTGTTACCATATTTTTGGATATTGATCATTACTTTATCCTCTGGCAACCCAGCTCTTTGTCTTGTTGCATCAATAATTCTTAAGTTCGCTTGATGTGGTACTAACCAATCAACATCCTCACTTTTCAAATTATTTCTTTCCATTACTTCAGCGGCTACATCAGCCATATTAGTAACAGCAAACTTGAACACTGATCTACCTTCTTGGTAAACAAAATGTTCTTTATTGTCAATCGTTTCATGGCTCGGTGGTTTTAATGATCCACCTGCCTTGATATTTAAATATTCTTTTCCAGAACCATCAGCTTTTAAAACTGAATCAATAACTCCAACTTCTTCTTCTGTTGGCTCTAACAAAACTCCACCTGCGCCATCACCAAAAATGATACAAGTCGTTCTATCATCATAATTAATGATGCTTGACATTTTATCAGCACCTACAACGATAACTTTTTTGTAAGCGCCACTTTGAATAAATCTTTGTCCAGTTACCAAAGCATACAAAAAACCAGAACAAGCTGCACTTAAATCATAACCCCAAGCATTTTTTGCTCCTACTTTGTCACAAATTAAATTTGAAGTTGATGGGAAAGGCATATCTGGAGTAACAGTTGCTACAAGAATTAAATCTATTTCCTCTGGAGAAATTCCTCTCTTCTCGCAAATCTGTTTTACAACCTCAGCACCCATGTCCGAAGTTGCTTTACCTTCCTCTTTTAAGATTCTTCTTTCTTTGATTCCAGTTCGAGTAGTTATCCACTCATCTGTTGTGTCAACTATCTTTTCTAACTCTTTGTTAGTCATTACGTAATCTGGTACGTAACCTCCAACGGCAGTTATAGCAGCGTTTATAGTACTCATTTACTTAAATGCTTCAGTTATCTTATTAGACAGGTTTGCCTCAACACACTCTGCCGTTAATTTTATCATATTTTTTATTGCAACGTCATTTGAGATACCGTGTCCTACAACAACATTGGAATTTATCCCCAAGATAGGACTTCCTCCATATATCTCATAGTTAAACCTACTAAAATATTCATCTAAAATACCTCGTTTCTTCATCAAATGATAGAAAGCTTCAGCTTCTTTTAAGACAACATTTCCTGTAAATCCGTCGCAAACCATTACATCACACTTATCATCAAAAAGATCCCTTCCTTCAATGTTTCCAATGAAGTCAAATTCTTTAGAATCTTTCATTAAGTTGTATGTAGCCTGTGATAATAAATTACCTTTTTCAGGTTCTTCCCCGATATTTAGTAAACCAACCCTTGAATTTTTTATTCCCAATACGTTTTGAGCGTAAATTGAACCAACTATACCAAATTGGTAAAGCACATCTGGTTTACAATCTGCGTTTACACCAACATCTAATATCAAATTAACTCCACCATTTTCTTTTGGTAAAACAGATGTAATACATGGACGAATAATTCCTGGTATTGGCTTTACTGAATACATTGATCCAATCATCATTGCCCCAGTATTACCCGCTCCAGCAAAACCTTGAATTTCTCCAGATGCCAAAAGGTGAAAGCCTAAACCAATTGATGATTTAGGCTTTGATTTAAATGCTTTTATAGGATGCTCGCCCATACCAATAACTTCTGGAGTATGGACAATAGAAAATTGACTCTTATCGGCACCCTTTTCTTCCAAAATGGGAAGAATTTTGGATTCGTCGCCAATAAGAACTAACTCTACGTTAGATAATTCCTTCTGTGCTAATATTGCACCTTCGGTAGTAGTTTGGGGAGCAAAATCGCCACCCATTATATCTATACCAATCCGCATATAAAGCTAGTGGATAAAGAATTAAGCAGTAATTGTTTTCTCTACAGCTTGCTTTCCTCTATAATATCCACACTCTCCGCATACTCTGTGGTATTCCACAGCTGCTCCACAGTTAGAACAAGATGATAAAGTTGGAGCTACCGCTTTAATGTGCGTTCTTCTCTTGTCTCTTCTTGTTTTACTAATCTTTCGTTTAGGATGTGCCATTTTACTATGGTTTAATTAAATTCTTATTTCAAATTTTTCAACGCTGCCCACCTTGGATCAATGTTGTCATTATCATTATCGTCACTTTTATTTCCTGCATTGATTTTTTCCATTAATGCTTCATCACACCTAGGCTCACCTTCAATTTCAGGATGTACTTTTCTTGAAGGTAAACTCAAAATGATACTTTCATACATGTAATGACTTATATCAAAATCAGTTTCTCCTCTTTTAAGTACAATCATACCTTGATCTTCATCTGCTTCATCACCAAATTTGATAACGACAGTTTCTTCAAAATCAACTTCTTGTTTCAAATCTTCGCCGCAGCGATCACATGGTACAATAACTTCTCCTTCAAAACTCATATCAAGTTCCATTAATCGTTCGGATTTAATTAAAACCGCATCAACGATCACTTTACCTTCTTGAATTTCAGAGTATTCTAATTCTTTAAAGAACGCTGTATCAACTAAAAATTTATAGTCGTGTTCTCCTAATTTTAGGCCTTCGAAACCGATTACAAACTTATCAAATTCCATTTATCCAAAAATTAAGAGCCTGCAAAGTTACTAAATATTGTTTTATTATAACAGTGCTTTGTTAATTTATTCGTTTTCCTCAACTTTTGAAGGCTCTTGAGACCTCTTTTCAGGTTGAGAATTACGGTTTTCGTTATTGCGTCTACCTTTCTTTTCGTTCAATTCTTGAGATTTTAAAGCTCCTGCAACTAATTTTTGATTAGTGTTTCTGTTTTTACAAATATCAATAGCCGAGTAAATCGCTTGTCTCATTGAAGAAGCATCCGCTTTATTTTGTCCAGCAATATCATAGCCCGTTCCATGGTCAGGAGAAGTTCTTACAAAATTCAACCCAGCCGTAAAGTTTACTCCCTCTCCAAAACTTAGAGCTTTAAATGGAATTAATCCTTGATCATGATACATTGCTAATACACCATCATACTTTAAATATTGAGTAGATCCAAAAAATCCATCACCAGGAAAAGGACCATGCGCAATTATCCCTTCATCACAAGCTTTTTTAACTGCATCGTTTATTATTTCCTGCTCTTCTGAACCTAATAGACCATTATCTCCAGCATGAGGATTTAAGCCTAATACAGCAATTTTAGGTTTGCTAATATTGAAATCTAATTTGAGTGAATTACTCATTACTTTCAATTTCTTAATAATCTTCTCCTCAGAAATTGAAGACGCAACATCCTTCAAAGGAATATGACCTGTTACAACTCCTACTTTAAGTTTTTCAGAAATCATGAACATTAACCCCTTATTTCCACCGTCTTTTTGACCAAGAAATTCCGTGTGACCTGGGAAATCAAAATTTTCACTTTGGATATTCTTTTTATTAATTGGCGCAGTAACTACCGCATCAATCTTCCCCTCTACTAAATCATTAACAGCTTTATCTAAAGATTGAAACGCAGCCTTTCCAGAAGAAGCAGTTGGCTCACCTAGGCTTAAAGGTTCATTATCATCGCAACAATCAATTAAGTTAACCTTATTTCTTTTCGCCTCATTAGCATCCTCAATAAAGAAAAATGGAAAATTCTCCATTTTCAAATTGTCTTTATGAGCCGCACTATACTTTTTAGATCCATAAATTACAGGTGTACATAAATCGAGCATTTTCCCATCCGAAAATGCCTTTAGAATAACTTCGTATCCTACACCATTTACATCACCTTGAGTAATCCCTACTTTTATTTTTTCTTTCTTTTCGCTCATATCTTAATTTGAGGTTGTAAAGTTATTCTTAATAAATTGATACAGCAACCTAACTCCAAATCCGGTACCTCCCTTTGGTAAATAGTCTTTGGAATTTGATCGGAATGCTGGTCCAGCAATATCTAAATGAATCCATGGATAATCTACAAAGTTTTTCAAAAAGAACCCAGCACAAACTGCTTGACCTTCACTTGAACCTAAGTTATTGATATCGGCAACATCACTTTTTAATGTTTCCTCGAACTCTTCCCACATCGGCAACTCTACTAATCTTTCAAAAACCTTTTCTCCTTCCTTTCTCAATTTTGCAATGTTTTTAGAGTCATTACCCATAACAACTCCACCATTATAACCAGTTATTCTATATGCAGAACCTGTTAGTGTAGCGGCATCTATCACTAATTGAGGATTAAACTTTTTAGCAAAACTTAAAGCATCAGCTAAAATCAATCTACCCTCAGCATCAGTGTTTAATACCTCAACTGTTTTTCCATTATGCATTGAAATGACATCTCCTGGCACCAATTCATCACCATTAATTCTATTTTCGGTAATTGGCGTCAAAACAATAACATAAACAGGCAACTTCATGGATGCAAATGCTTTTAATGCACCTAAAACAGTTGAACTTCCACTCATATCTGCTTTCATGTCGTTCATGAAATTACCTGTTTTGATATTTATCCCTCCAGTATCAAACAACACACCCTTACCTACCAAAACAATTGGTTTTTTATTCTTAGCATTCTTAGGTTTCCACTCGCATTTAACTAAAGCGGGTTCTTCATTACTTCCTTGGTTAACACCAAGTATTCCTCCCATATTTAATGCCTTTAACTTTGATTTTCGGTAAACTTCTACATCAACGCCTATTTTTTCAAAAGACTTGATTTGTTTGATGTACTGAGTGGTATTCAACTTATTTACCGGTTCATTTACCCAATCCCTTGTTTGAAATACAGCATTCCAAATAAGAATTGACTCAGATAGTCCTTCTTTTGTTAATTGACTCGAAATAATATTCCAAGAAACATTCTTGTCCTCCTTCTCATTTTTATACTTATCAAAATGATAATCTTTTAAATATGCTCCCTCTAAAAATGAGAGTATTACCTCAGATTTTCCAGACTTATCTGCAAAAGATGCAGATTTTACTTTCTCCACTAATTCTGACCCCAACTTTCTGTTAGCCTCAGAATTCTTTGAATCAAGTAATACTAGAAATTTTGCTTCTCCTAACGAAGAAAGATTAATGATTTTAGAATCGGCCTTAAGAGACTTCGAAAAAACCTTCAATTCGTCTTTAGACAAAATAGATTTGGCTTTGTTTTTATCATCAACCAGAATGATTTGATCACCCTTTGCTTTTTCGTTCTTAGATAATGAGATATTCATATTCGGGAATTTTAAGGGAAATTACCAAACTATTCTCAAAAAGCGTCAATTGAAATACATAACTTAGGAACTAAATTGCGTTTAACGACGTTGTTGATTTGATTTAATGCGCATAGGGTTATTCATACTATCTATTTTTATTTCATTAATTTCTTTCGCAACTCATAACAGGGCTGGAGAAATTTCGTTCAAGCAAATCGGTGTCAATCAATTTGAAATAACACTGATTACCTATACTCGAATAGAAACAGAAGCTGATAGACCTATCATAGAAATTAATTGGGGGGATGGTTCAATCGATTCCTTAAATAGATCCCCAGGGTTCCCTCAATTTGTTGCTATTGATATCAACGTAAATGAATATAAAAGCATTCACACTTTTCCGGGACCTGGTGTTTATACCGTTAGTTTAGAAGACCCAAATAGAAATGCGGATGTAGTTAATTTACCAAATAGTATTAACGTACCATTCTACATTGAATCTCAAATTATTATTAACCCTTTTTTAGGCGTAAACACTTCTCCAGTTTTATTAAATCCTCCAATTGAAGAGGCTTGTAAAAATGCTGTTTTTCAGCATAATCCTTCAGCTTTTGATGCCGATGGAGACAGTTTAGTTTACTCCTTAATTGAAGCCAAGGGACTTGGCGGTGAAAATGTTCCTGGATATACATTTCCAAATGGCGTAAGTATCGATCAAAATACAGGAACGTTAACTTGGGATAAACCAACTAGCAATGGAGAATTTAATTTTGCCATTCTGATTGAAGAGTACCGTAATGGATTTCTTGTAGGATCGATGATAAGAGATATGCAAGTTACCGTTAATGATTGTGACAACAATCCACCCGAAATTCAAACCATAAAAGGCATCTGTATTGAAGCTGGAACTAATTTGGATTTAACAATTAAAGCCTCAGATTCAGACTCCGGACAGGCAGTAACTTTAACAGCAACTGGAGGACCACTATCTGAAGTAAATGGGGATTTAGCCACTTTTTCTGAAGTAGTTGGAATTGATTCGGTTTCAGGGCAATTTAAATGGCAAACAGGTTGCGAACATGTTAGATTGGCTCCTTATCAAGTTTTCTTCAAAGCTCAAGATAACGATAGTAAAGTTCAACTTATCGATCTTCATACTTTGAACATTACTGTTATTGGTCCAAAGGTTAAAAATGTAACCACTGAAGCTAAAACTGAAGGCATTGGAGTAGATTGGACACGAAGTATTTGTGAGGAAGTTGTTGGCTACAAAGTTTACCGAAAATCTGACTCCTTAGATTTTGAGCCAGATTCCTGTGAAACTGGATTACCAGCTTACACAGGGTATGAATTGATTGAAACAATTATGGGTCGCGATAGCAGTTCATATTTTGATAAATCCGTTACAGATGGAAATATGTATTGCTACAGAATTGTAGCCATCTTTCCCGACGGAGCCGAGAGTATTGTGAGCGATGAAAGTTGTGCAGAAACAATTGAAACATCTCCTATTCCTTTAAATGCTGATGTTATAAATACTGATGCTTCAAATGGAGAAATTTTTATTAGATGGAAAAATCCTAAAGACATTGATAGTTTAGCTTTATCCGATGACGCTTTTTACAGATTATTTGAGATAAGTTTTGATATGGTAACAGAAATCTATACCTCAACTGGACTAACGGATACAGTTTTCACTCAAACAAACATCAATACCCTAAGCTCACAGCATTATTACTACATTGAATTATATGATATCGTAAATAATAATGAAGTTTACATCTCATCTTCGGCCCGATTCAAATCTGTTTATTTAGAAACTTCTCCCGCTGATAGACAAGTTAATCTTACATGGAATATAAGCGTTCCTTGGAATGTTGATTCAACTGTTATACTTAGAGATAATAATGGCACTTGGGAAGCAATTGACACAGTAAATTCCACTTCTTTTATAGATAAAGAATTGACAAACGAAATTGAATACTGCTATCGAATTTTAACCTTAGGAGAGTACTCAACAAATCAATCGGACACTTTCCTGCTTAATCACAGTCAGGAAGTATGTGAAATTCCAGAAGATATCATTCCTCCATGTGTTCCCGAAATTAATTCTAAGTCTGAATGTGAAGCTGATAAAAACACTTTTTCTTGGACAATAGACTCTCTGGATTGCAATGGAGATTTAACAACTATTTCAATTTATTATAAACCTCATTTGAATGAAGATTATAGTTTGTTAACCACGATAAACGCACCTCGGACTGACACAATTTTTCTTCATGACAATTTATTAGAGGTAGCTGGATGTTACTCCTTTACCGCAACCGACTCAGTTGGAAATCAATCGGAATTGACGAATGAAATTTGTTTTGATAACTGTCCAATTTATCAATTACCTAACATCTTTACTCCAAATGGCGATGCACTTAATGAATTAGTAAATCCTTTCCCTTACAAATACATTGAAAGTGTTGAAATTGAAATTTATAACAGATGGGGACAAGTTGTATATAAAGCCGATGATATTTATGTTAATTGGGATGGAAAACATCAATTAACCAAACTTAAATGTAGTTCTGGAGTATATTTTTACGTGGCTACTATAAATGAACAAAGGTTAAGTGGAATAGAAAGCAGAATCGTGAATGGATTCATTCATTTAATTAGAGATTAATACCTCTGCCCTGTTGCATCCATCCATTCCCTTCTTTTCTTTCCTTTAAAAACAATTGCTTTTCCTTTTCGGACTTCCTCACCATTTTCATCATAGTAAGTAACTTGTCGCTTTCCAATTGTAAGCAAAACTCTTTGAGCAGTTGGCATTTCAATAAACTCTTTTAAAGTATACCACTCAAGTTCCCCTTTATCGTTTAAACTGGAAATTTTTTGAACTAAATCAGACATAGGTAAAAGTTTGTGGTGCTATGTACTTAAAACCGGAAGATTGGGTTTCAAAGAAAGCTGATAAATGAAAAATCCCGCCAAAAAAGACGGGATTTTCTATTAACCAAAACTAAACCTACTTAAATCTGATATTAGAAATCAGATTAAGAACTATGAAAAATTAATTTCTTGAAAAGAACGTATCTAATTATTAAACGCACGGATTTTTACTTTTGTATATTAGTTAACGTCTTTTAACAATTCATGACGCAACAAGAAATAATATCGTCTATCCAAGAACTCATGCGCAACTTTTTTAAAAATGATGCGCTAACCATTTCCATGGCTACTTCTGCTAATGATATTGATGATTGGGACTCCTTAAATCACATGACATTAATTAGTGAAATTGAGAAAAAGTTTAATGTACAGTTTGAATTTTTTGAGATCATGGATTTTGAAAATATTGGAGAGTTAGTAAACTCAATTCAAACCAAACTATAATTGCAATTAGTTAACTTTAGCTCGTGCTTTGGTGGACTTACATTTTGATTTGTTTAATTGGTTTTGGAATATTTCTAAAAGCAACCAAGTTCCAACGCGAAATACTAAGCATATTTTCAATAGTTCTTATTGGAATTCTAAGCTGGAAAGCTGCCATTGCTGTAATTCTTCTAAGCGGTATAACTTATATCTTCCAACAAAAGAAAATCACCAACTGGATTGGTGTTTTTATTCAATTAACAATTCTGGTTTACCACAACTATTTCTTTAACGAAAACTGGATTTTCAAGCTAGGACTTTCTTACTATGGCCTGCAAAATATTGGAATTCTTCTTCTAAGTATTCGACAAAAACCTCAAATTTTTAGTTTTCAAAAGATTCTTTTTGCAAATACATTTTTTCCAAAATTTCTATCTGGTCCAATTTTATTGCCAAAGGAAATTAAGAAGTTAACACCTCAAAATAAGCTAACCCAATCGAATGTTTTTTACGGAATTAATCGAATCGTTTTTGGGTTATTCAAATTACTAGTCCTCGCTGGAAACTTATCTATTATTACCTCTACAGTTTTTGGACACCCCGAATCGGAATTCAAAGCCATTACAGTTATCATAGCTTCATTACTATTTACATTTGAAATGTATTTAAACTTTAGTGGATACACAGATATTGCGTTGGGATTCGCTAAACTTTTTAATGTCGATTTAAAAGAAAATTTCAACCTGCCACTTCGATCAAATTCGGTTTCAGAATATTGGCGGAAAACTCACATTTCTTTAATTGATTGGTTCACTCAAAACTTCTTTTATTACCTCACTTTTAAATGGCGAAAATTACCCAATCTATCGGTTATTGCAGGGATTACAATCACGTTTATTTTAAGTGGAATATGGCATGGCTCGGCCATCGGATTTTTAATCTGGGGAATTTTAAATACCATTTATTTAATAATTGAATTCTTAGGGAAAAAATTAAAAATCAAATTGCCTAATCTCATTGCATGGCCAATGGTGATTTTAGCTGTTAGTTTCGCCAACCTATTCTTCATTTCAAAATATTGGGCCAACTCCATTCATTACCTAAATAATATTTTCAATGCTGATGGTTGGAATTTCGATTGGAATATGCACGTGATCGCTATATTGGGAAATGGCGGTTACTTAGAGCAGCAATTTCAACTAATCGTTGTATCAATACTTGTTTTCTCGTTTTTAATATTTGAAAAATCACTACAAAAGAAAGCTAAAAGCAATGCAATATCAATTGCTTTTCTCTCTATCCTGGCTATTTTAATTTTCGTTTTCGGGAACTTTAACGATGGCTCAGATTTTATTTACATGCAATTTTGAGTGTAGCTGAAAAAAATAAAAATTTGATTAAAAATGAAGCTCACCGCTTGGGCTTTGATTTTGTTGGGTTTTCAAAAGCCGATTTTTTAGCAGAAGATGCTCCTAGATTAGAGCGCTATTTAAAAGAAAACATGCATGGCGAAATGAAATACATGGAAAATCATTTCGACAAGCGTTTAGATCCGCGTTTATTAGTTGACGACGCCAAAACGGTTATCTCCTTCTTAATTAATTATTTTCCAGCTGAAATTCAAAATCCTAATTCTCCTAAAATTGCCAAATACGCTTACGGAAAAGACTATCATTTGGTAATTCGCGAAAAATTGAATGCCCTGTTAAACTTTATTGAAACGGAAATTGGCGCTGTAAATGGTAGAGGTTTTGTTGATTCCGCTCCTGTTTTAGACAAAGCTTGGGCTCAAAAGAGTGGTTTGGGATGGATTGGAAAAAATGGAAATTTAATTAATAAAGGTTCTGGTAGTTTTTTCTTTGTGGCTGAGTTGATAGTGGATTTAGATTTACCTCCAGATAGACCTGTTACAGATCATTGTGGAACTTGTACCGCTTGCATGGATGAATGTCCTACAGAAGCAATTATTGAACCTATGGTAGTGGATGGATCAAAATGTATTTCCTACTTCACTATTGAACTGAAAGAATCAATTCCAACTGAAATGAAAGGGAAATTTAACGATTGGATGTTCGGCTGCGATGTTTGTCAGGATGTATGTCCTTGGAATAGGTTTTCTAAACCGCATCAAGAACCTCTTTTCTATCCACACCCTGACCTGTTATCAATGACCAGAAAAGACTGGGAGAATATCGAACAAGAAACTTTCAGTAAAGTATTTTCTAAAAGTGCCGTGAAGCGTACTAAACTATCCGGACTTAAAAGAAATATTAATTTCTTAAAAGAATAGCCTTCTACATTCTACATTCTGCTTTCTCCCTTCGAATTTAACTATCTTTGAATCGTTATGGCAAACAAAAAGAAAACTGGCGGTAGTAAAAAAAGGAACCACGAACCAGCAGCGGTAAGATTTGGAAAAGATAAAAAAAGAGGTGGTGGTCCTAAAAAACGTTTGAATTCTAATTCATCTAATTTAGGTGATGGATCTATTCGTTTAAATAAATTTATTGCTCATGCTGGGGTTTGCTCAAGACGTGAAGCAGATGAATTAATCCAATTAGGTTCCATTACTGTAAATGGTGAAATCATTACCGAAATGGGTTACAAAGTAAAACCTACAGATGTTGTTAAACACGAAGGAGATACTTTATCACATGGTGAACGTTTTTACTTAGTAATTAATAAACCAAAAAACTTTAGTTCTGCATACGATAACCCTCCAAAGGACAGAACTGTAGGAAAGCTAGTTCAAAAAGCAGCAAAATATATTCTTACTCCTATTGGGAAATTAGACAGGGAATCAACTGGTGTTCTTGTTCTTACAAATGATCATGATTTATATATCAAGTTGTCTAATCCAAAACATGAATTTTCTAAAATTTTCCAATTGGAATTAGATAAGCCTCTTGCTCAGGAAGATTTTGATAAAATTATCGCGGGTGTAAGAATGCCATCAGGAGGATGGGTGAAAGCCGAAGCTGTTTCTTATTTAAGAGGAAACCATCACAATATCGGAATTGAAATGTTTAATAATAAGAGTAAAATTCTTGAGAAATTGTTTGACACTCTTGGATACAAAATTAAAAAACTTGATAGAGTTTCATTTGCTGGAATCACCAAGAAAAACCTATCTCGCGGTGAGTATCGTCATTTAACAGAAGCGGAGGTTGTTCAGTTAAAAATGCTTGGTTAACCAGTAACTTATTCAACCCATTTTCGTATAGCCTATCCACAAAAGCTTTACCATGGGAATTTTAAATAAGCTAGTTAATTCTGGAACAGAGAATATTCAGGAGTCTTATTTAGCTGATAAAATCAAAATATCAAATATTGCTGCTTTACTCTTAGCAGCAGTTGCAGGTGCATACGTTTTCATTACTTACTATTTTGTAAAACCAATAACATACATTCCTATTCTTGGTGTAATTATTAGTTTAACAGTTATAGTTTTAAATAAAATAGGAGTAAACAAAGCAGGAAGATTACTAATAGCTGTTGCACCAGTTTCACTTCCTGCAATTTACCATGCTTATCTTATCCCAGCATCTGACTCCTCGCAGGCTCCACTCGCTTTAGTGGCATTTGCATTTTCGCTTGTTCCTTTTGTAGTTTTTCAAATGAAAGAATACTGGGGTTGGGTGCCCTCTTTTACCTATTGTGCTGTTTGGTTAATAGGGTTTGACGACCTAAAAAACGCATTAGAAACTGAAGAAATTTTAGATGCCACATTTATCAAAGAAGGAGCCTTTTTATACCTTACAGGATTCATGGCTGTTTTATTTGGTTCATGCTGCATCTTCGCGCTATCCTATGTTAACTCAAAAAATGTTGAGAGATCCAAAGCTTTATTGGAAGAAATGAACCGATCCCAAAAGGAGATGGAGGATTCTCAAAACGAACTTCAAAAAACACTCGAGGAAATTGAAATGAAAAAACTCGAGGAAGAAAAAAGAATGTGGACAAATGATGGAATGGTAAAATTCACCGAGATTCTGAGAAACTTTACAGGTGAAGATTTATATGCCGAAATCATTTCTGAATTAGTGAAATACGTTGGAGCTAAGCAAGGAAAAGTATTTCGAACAATTGAACAAGATGGCGAACAATTATTAAAACTGGAAGGTACTTATGCTTACGACCGTTTCAAATTTGAAGTAGGAACTGACGGAATAATTGAAAAAGGTGATGGCTTAATTGGAGAGGCATTTCAGGAGGGTGATATTGTGCATTTAACTGAAATCCCTGATGGTTACACAACAATAACCTCTGGTCTTGGTGAAGCTAATCCAAAAGCAATTATCATAGTTCCGTTAATGAATGAAGAAATCATTGAAGGTGTTATTGAATTAGCTGGCTTCCATGAATTTGAAGAATTTCAAATTGAATTCCTTTCAAAGGTTGGAATCAACATAGCAACAACATTTGCTAGGGAAAAAATAAATACTAAAACTGCTTTACTGTTAGAAGAAAGTCAACAGCAAGCTGAAATGATGCAACAGCAAGAAGAAGAGATGCGCCAAAACATGGAAGAAATGCAAGCAACTCAAGATATGATGGACTCCAAAGAAAAAGAGCTCTTGGATGAAATCAATAAATTAAAAGCAATGCTTCAACAGTAAAATTTTGAGAGAATTAATCACAGATAATTGCCAAGACGCAATTCTTGTAACGGATTTAAAAGGAATAATAATATATTCTAATCCATCAGCTTGTAGTTTATTGGAGTACGATGAAGATGAACTTCTGAGTAAAAATTATGAAGTTTTAATCGCGGATAATACCGCGCTTCAATTTCAAAAAGTAAAAGAATTTATTCTTTTCAATCAAACTGTTCCACCATTTGCTTCAATAAGGCGTACTAAAACAAATAAACTGGAGGCAGTTGTAGTACAATACTCCGCCGTGAAAGATAAGGAAGGAAATTTATTAGGAATTTCTTCATTTTTCCGAAAGCCTAGTCAATTTGAAAAACTGCAAGTAATGCACAGGCATTATTAGAAACAGCTCCTGATTCTATGGTTATAGTCAATGATAAAGGACAAATCGTTTTCGTTAATGCCCAAACAGAAAAATTATTTGGCTACCACCGTCATGAATTATTGGGAAACAAAATTGAAATTTTGATTTCTGAAAAATATGCCAACCATAAACAATATCGGGATAAATACATTGGTAACCACAAACCTCGAAGCATGGGACAAGGTACCGAGCTTTTTGGGAAAACTAAAAGCGGAAAAGAAGTACCCGTTGAAATCTCATTAAGTCCATTGCAAACAAAGGATGGGTTATTTGTTTCTGCAGCCATTAGGGATATAACAGACAGGAAAAAAATCAAAGAACGGCTAGAAAATTTCAACGAGGAATTACAAGCTAAGAACAAAGACTTAGAGCAATTTGCATTCGTATCCAGTCATGATTTACAAGAGCCTTTAAAAACTGTATTAGGTTTTGTTCCCCTGCTTAAAGAAGGATACACAGATGTTTTAGGTGATGAAGGTAATATGTATATCAAATTCATTGAAGATGCTTGTTCAAGAATGGATGAATCGGTAACTTCTCTCTTGGAATATAGTAGGATTGGAAGAAACTCCGAATTAACCGAAATCGACACAAAATCATTAGTAAACGAGGTTATTGCAGATCTAACAAATTCAATCGAAAAATCTAAAGCAAACATTACTTTAAAAGAACTTCCCGTTATAAAAGGCTATAAAACAGAATTAAGATTAGTTTTTCAAAACCTTTTTACAAACGCAATAAAATTTAAGTCGAGCGACAAAAATCCAGAGATAAGCTTATCAGCAAAAAAAGTAGGTAATTGTTACGAATTTCAAATAAAAGATAATGGAATTGGAATTAAACCTGAACACCACGAAAAGATATTCATCATTTTGGATCAGTCCCAAAAGTTGGGGAGAAGTTTAAATAAACGTAACTTGCTTTGATTAAAGATTTGAGTTTTGGAAGGTTATTTAGATTTGATAAAGATGATTTTACCAGAGATTTTGGTGGATCACTTTGAGTTAACAGA
>CAXRIN010000018.1:0-7623 GCA_964230605.1 Flavobacteriaceae bacterium | reverse complement strand
AATCTGTTAACTCAAAGTGATCCACCAAAATCTCTGGTAAAATCATCTTTATCAAATCTAAATAACCTTCCAAAACTCAAATCTTTAATCAAAGCAAGTTACGTTTATTTAAACTTCTCCCCAACTTTTGGGACTGATCCTAAAAAAGTCTACCATGAAAGTCTACAATGTGGGCATAAAAAAGAGCTACATTTCTGTAACTCTTTGATTCTTAGCGCTCCCCCTCCTGGGCTCGAACCAGGGACCCTCTGATTAACAGTCAGATGCTCTAACCAACTGAGCTAAGGAGGAATATGTGTTCCCCAAAATTTGGGAGTGCAATATTAATTCTATTTTCCTAAATAAACAATATCTTTAGCCAAAATTTTCAAAAAAAGTTAGAATGAGTTTAGTTATAATTGGAACAGTTGCATTTGATGCTATTGAAACACCTTTTGGAAAAACAGATAAAATTGTTGGTGGATCAGCTACTTACGTTGGGTATTCGGCTTCGAAATTAGGGGTTTATCCTAAGTTAGTGGCGGTTGTAGGTGATGATTTTCCAAAAGAAACAATCTCAGATTTGAAAAATGCTGGTTTTGATTTAGAAGGTCTGCAAGTAAAAGAAGGTGAAAAAACTTTCTTTTGGAGTGGAAGATATCATAATGATATGAACTCAAGAGATACTTTGGTTACAGAACTAAATGTATTAGAAACTTTTAACCCGGTTGTTCCTGTTTCTTACCAAGATTGTACTTATTTAATGTTGGGTAACTTGGCTCCGGTTTTACAACAGCAAGTAATAAATAGTTTGGAAAATCGTCCGAAGTTAATTGTAATGGATACCATGAATTTTTGGATGGATATTGCAATGGATGAATTGAAAAAGACGGTCGCTATGGTTGATGTATTAACTATTAATGATGAAGAGGCGCGTCAGTTGTCAGGTGAATATTCTTTATTAACTGCAGCTGAAAAAATTCAGGCAATGGGTCCAAAATATTTAATCATTAAAAAAGGTGAGCACGGAGCATTACTATTCCATGGAAAAGATATGTTTTATGCGCCAGCACTTCCATTACCTAACGTAAAAGATCCTACAGGTGCTGGAGATACTTTTGCTGGTGGTTTTATGGGATACTTAGCAAGTACTGATGATACTTCATTTGAAAATATGAAAAGAGCGGTAATCTACGGATCGGCTTTAGCTTCATTTACGGTTCAAGAATTTGGAACAGATAAAATCAAAGAAGTAACCGATAAAGAATTGGATGACAGAATTGATGATTTCAAAGCTTTGATGAGTTTTGCATATTAAGAACATCACATTATAAATAGAGGCCGGTTATTCCGGCCTTTTTTATTAGGTTCATTGTTATGGCCTATTCTCATAGGCCACTACATATTAACTAGTTTCGTCATTAGAGTCTGTAATCTAAAAAACCTATTTTTAAAGAAACCTTATTTTATGAAACAAGCACTTCAAATATTAGGAATCTCGTTATTGATGTTTTCGGCATGTTCGGAGCCTTTAGATGCTTCTAAAATTGAAAAGGAGAAGATAAGTTTAAAAGAGTTTAATACTCCTGTTGAGGTTTTTGTACCAAAAGGAGCTAAAGCTAGTGAGGCTGCTGAACCCGAGGATATGTTGGGTTTATTCACTATTTACACCACTAAAGTTGAAGCCGAAAACTTTGCAATTGAAGTTATTTGTACAACAGAGGAAGGAATGCTAGCCAGTGAGGTTTTTAAAGAAAAATCAAATGAAATTAAATCCTCTACAGGTTTCTCAAAAGTTATTGAAGAAGTTGAGAATGGAATGCTCTATGAATCAAAAGAGATTAACGATGATTTAAATTATAACTTCATTAAGGTTTTTTCGTATGATGAATCCTATACTATAGTTGTTTCCAAACCTAAGCCAGATGGGAATACAACGCTTGAAGAAGCAAAATACATGTTTGATATCATTAACAATAAATAATGGTTTAATTTTTGATAATGGAGTTAGGTTTAAAAAAGTAAATGAATGAAAAGAGTAGCAGGAATTTTAATAATTGCAGTTTTAAGTTTAGCCTTCGTATCAGGGGGCAATATAGGGAAAGATTTTCCCTCAGTTAAATTCAAAAATTTAGAGGGAGTTGAGCAAAAGATTGCAAAAGACAAACCTGTTATTATTTCTTTTTGGAGCACCACATGTGTTCCTTGTATAAAGGAATTAAACGCTATTAACGGGAAGTATGACGCATGGAAAAAGACCGCCAAATTTGAAGTTTATGCTGTTAGTACTGATGATGAAAGATTTGCTGCTAGAGTTCCTCTTATTGCACAAAAGAAAGGATGGAAATTTCCAGTTTTAACCGATCAGCAAAAAGCGGCTTTCAAGGCTTTGAATGTGACCAATAATCCATATACTGTTGTGTTGGATAAAAATGGTAAAATTGTATACGAGCATGCATCTTACGTTGAAGGCGACGAAGAAGCATTGATTCAAAAAATAAAATCTTTACAATAATTGAAAAAGCTTCTTATAATCCTTGTTTTATTGTCTGGCGGATTAACCGCACAAAAGCGATTTGTAAACAGTTTACACGCCGATTTCTTTGGAAATCAAGTTGATGGAGATGGTTATGGAGGTTATAATCATGTGGGCATTCAAGCAGGAATAGGTACACTTTACAAGCTGAAAAACAATAATGGAGGTGTAGGTTTTGAAATCAATTATGCTCAAAAAGGAGCCAGAGTTTGGCCCAAGCCTAATCAAGGGTTGTATCAAACTTTTATTTTCAATTTAAACTACATCGAAGTACCTATTTTTTATGTTTTTGAAAAATGGGGATTACCCTTTGAAGTTGGGCCTACATTTAGTTATTTATTGAATACTAAATACGAATTTAACGGCATATCTAGTCAGCCAAATGGTGAATACAGAG
Source organism: Flavobacteriaceae bacterium (assembly GCA_964230605.1). GTDB lineage: Bacteria > Bacteroidota > Bacteroidia > Flavobacteriales_C. The sequence goes on along the minus strand of CAXRIN010000018.1, from coordinate 4,711 downwards.
AGTATGAATTAGGTGGTTTATTTGGCTTGAATTACAGAATAACCGAACAGTTGTATTTTAAATTCAGAATAACAAACTCCATTAGTCCGATTTTGAAAGTAGATAATGGATCCTTTAATAATTGGGCGTCTGGATCCTGGCATCGAGGAGCAGGATTAAATATTACTTATTTTTTCAATTCGCCTAATTTCGGTTCTGATAAACCAGAAGAAATAGCTGATTAAAACTCACAGTTGCTAACATTTACTGGTGGGTATCTAAGTTTCGGTTCAACATTTCTGTTTACTTGTTTGAATATTTTTGATTAGAAATTAATTTCTTTTGATCAAACCATTCAAAATAGCATTACTCCTAATTTTCATTCAAGGAATTTTTGCTCTTATTGTTTTCTTTTTACCAAAAGAGGGGATTCAATTATGGGGAGATCAAGCCATCACATTTGCGCAACCAAAAGACTTCTATCAAGAAAAAACCAAGGAGTTAGAAATTATACACGAAGTAGCCGAAGATTATAGTTTAGAGCAACTGGAAGAGGATACTTTGTTGGCGGCATCAATTGACTCTTCCATTTTAGAAGGCGCTTTAGTGATAGATGAAAAGGAGCGTATTATCCATCCATCCGATTTTGAAAATGGACTTTATTCCTTCTACAGTAAACTTTCTAAAGTCAATGACCTTTCAAAACCATTAAGGATATTACATTTTGGAGATTCTCAATTGGAAGGAGATCGAATTAGCGGTGTGATAAGAGAAAATTTACAAACGCTTTTTGGTGGGTGTGGAGTTGGGTTTATTCCGATTTCCGAGACAAATACAGGCAGATTAAATGTGATTAAAAAAGAGAAAGGATGGGAGCGCTATCAGGTATTTGGAAAAGGAAGAAAAGGGAAACATGATAGATATGGATTTTTAGGCTATTACTACAAAGTTGGTTCAGACTCTGTTGCTCAGAAAAAAGCAGAACTTGAAATCAGAAAAAATTCAAGGTATTTCAAAAAAGCACAAAATTTTGAACAAATGAGTTTGTTATACGCAAACTCAAAAGAGGGTGTGGATTATGAGTTGAAAACAGATACAGGCATTATTAGTAAAGGAAATTTAACGGCAACCACCGAGGTAGATAGAAGAATATGGCAAATGAACGGATTTAGCACCGGTAAAATTTCTTTGTCTTTGGAAGCAATTAACAGTCCAGATTTTTATGGCGTTTCGTTGGATTGTAAAAGAGGGGTAGCAGTTGATAATATTGCTTTAAGAGGCTCAAGCGGGACAGAATTCACTAAAATCGATAAAGAATACCTTACTCAACAATTAAAGGGTTTAAATGTTGGTTTAATCATCTTTCAATTTGGACTAAATGTGGTTCCGGCTGAATTGAAAAGTTATAAATATTATGAGGACATGATGTACAAGCAGTTGAAATTATTCAAGGAAATTTTGCCTGATGCTTCAATACTTGTTATTAGTGTAACAGACGCTTGTAAAAGTGAAGAAGAAAGTTTTGCTAATATCGATAAAGTGAGAGATGCCCAAATGCGCGCAGCTAAAAGAGCCAATTGTTCTTTTTGGGACTTGTATGAGGTAATGGGTGGTGAATTAAGTATGCCAAGTTGGGTGAACGCCGAGCCGTCTTTAGCTGAAAAAGACTTCAAACATTTTAATTCAAGAGGGGCGAAAGTAGTTGGAAATAAGTTGTTTAATGCTTTAATATCCGATTATAATGACTTTAAAAGTACCAACATTAATTAGTGATTAGAGTTTTAAAAATATGTGTGGTTTTGATTTTGTTCTTTTTTCAAGGGCAGGCTCAGTTTTTTGAATTGGACACTATTCCGCAATACAACTTTATTCGCTATGATTTAAACAGATTATCGGTTAAGGATTCGTCTACATTAGGAGCGTTTTTTGAAAAAGTTTGGCAATTTGAAACACAAGATACAGGGAAGGCTCGAATCTTACACATTGGCGATTCACACATTCAAGCAGGTTATTTTTCGGGAAAGGTAAGAGAATGTGTTCATAAAGGGTTAGGTTGTGGAACCAGAGAGCGAGGCTTTGTTTTTCCTTTTGGTTTGGCGCATACCAACGGACCAGTAAATTATGCGGCTAAATATACCGGTGATTGGAAGGGCTTTAAAAGTTCTTCAAACAAAATGGAGTCTGAATGGGGACTAGCTGGGATTTCGGCAAGTACACAAGATGATACCACCACCTTAAAAATCTATTCCAATAATCACACTTTTGATGCTTATCAATTTAATAAAGTAAGATTATTTTTTAGGGATGATAATGATGCTTTTGATGTTGAATTAGAGGCCCATAATTTGGATTCCGTAGTTTGTTTTGAAGATGAAAATTCATGTCATCAAACCTTTGAATTAAATGGGACAACGGATACTTTATATTTCACTTTTAGAAAAGATACATCCGATAAAGAATCTACATTTTTAATTCATGGCGTTGAACTTTTAAGCGACGAACCAGGATTAACCTACAGTGAAGTTGGTGTAAATGGGGCAAAGGTAAAATCGTTTTTAAGATGCAATGATTTTACTTCTCAGCTAGCTACAGTAGACCCCGATTTAGTGATTATGTCCTTAGGGACTAACGATGCTTACAATTTGAATTTTGATGATTCCGCTTTTTATCATCATTATGATTCACTTCTTGGAATAGTAAAGGCAACGCTTCCAAATGCTAAAATCATTCTTACTACTCCTGGGGATGCCAAAAGGTACAGGAAAACGCCTTTAAGGGAGAATTTACAGATTAGGAAATCAATATTAGAATTGGCGAAAAACTATAATTGTGCAGTTTGGGATTTCTTTAACGTTATGGGAGGTTTAGGATCAGTGAATCATTGGTACAAAAGCAACTTAACTTCGTCGGACTTCTTACATTTTAATGAAAAAGGGTACCATCTTCAAGGAGAGCTTTTTTACACAGCTTTAGCAAAATCCTACAATGATTATACAGCCGAACGAAGAATAAAACCAATGATTATTAAAGATGGAATAGATTATGAAAAACTCATTTTTGGATTCTTTAAGTATGATGACAAAGAGCCTATGTTTTTTAGTCATTACCTATTCTGGGTTTTCTTCACCATTTTCTTTTTAGGTTATGCAATCATATATAAGAATCTGAAAGTAAGGAGCATATATCTTTTTGCAATTAGTTTGTTCTTTTATTATAAAGCAGGAGGTTTTTATTTTTCACTTTTAATCCTCTCCACATTAATCGATTATTTTATTGGCAACAAGGTTTATCAAACTCAACTTAAACAGCACAAAAAATATTGGCTAGCACTGTCAATTACATTGAATTTGCTGCTTTTATTTTTCTTTAAGTACACCGGATTTTTGGTTGACTCCATCAACGATGTTTTTGGATCGAATTTAAAAGCATACAACGTGTTTGCTGGAATTGGAAACTTATTTGAAACGGGTAAGTTTGATGTTTCTGAAATCATATTACCCGTTGGAATTAGTTTTTATACTTTCCAAACAATTTCCTATTCGGTAGATATATATAGAGAGAAAATTAAGCAGGTAAAAAGTATAACCGATTTTGGGTTTTATGTTAGCTTTTTTCCGCAGCTAGTAGCCGGCCCTATTGTAAGAGCAAACGAATTTATTCCACAAATTTACAAGGAGTATAAACTAACCTATCAGGACTTATCTCGTGCTGCTTTTCTGATTATTGGTGGTTTGTTCAAGAAGATGGTGATATCCGATTATATTTCCACCAATTTCGTCGATCGTGTTTTTGAATCGCCACTAAAGTATTCGGGTTTTGAAAATTTGATGGGTGCTTATGGATATGCCATTCAAATTTATTGCGACTTTTCCGCTTACAGTGATATTGCTATTGGTTTAGCATTATTAATGGGATTTAATTTACCAATCAATTTTAATCAGCCTTATTTAAGTACCTCAATAACCGATTTTTGGCGCAGGTGGCACATTAGTTTAAGTAGCTGGTTAAAGGATTATCTATATATTCCTTTAGGCGGAAACCGTAAAGGTAAAATCCGAACTTATGTAAACTTATTTATTACCATGCTATTGGGAGGCTTATGGCATGGAGCTTCGTTAAAGTTTATTATTTGGGGAGGCTTACATGGAATGGCTTTAGCACTTCACAAGGGATTTAAGGGATTATTTCCTAAAGTCGCATCACAAAGTCATTGGTGGAATAAAGCTACAGGTTGGTTTATTACTTTTCATTTTGTGGTTCTTTGTTGGGTGTTTTTCCGATCGCCAAATCAAATAGCCATCTCAGAATTTTTTGATCAGTTAATTTTCGATTTCGATTTCATTCATATACCCGATTATGTTTTAGATCCGAGTTACATTGTAATATTCTCAGTTATTTTATTGGGTTTTGCAATTCATTTGATTCCAGATTCGTTTGAAATTCGACTCCAAAATCTGTTTAATAATAAGTGGTGGCCTTCCTTAGGATTTGTGGCTATCCTATCAGTTATTTTGATTTATCAGTTCAAAAGTTCAGAGGTTCAACCATTTATCTATTTTCAATTTTAACCTACAAAAAATCACAAAAGAAACTAAATAGTCGCTCCTTAAAAATCGATATTTAGTATTTTTTGAACGAATAAAAATTTGATGTTATAACAATCAAAAAGACCTCTTGCTTTAATAGCATCATCATTTTCTTAAAATTCCAACCTGCTGCGGCTAAAAACGCA
>CAXRIN010000017.1:0-7534 GCA_964230605.1 Flavobacteriaceae bacterium | reverse complement strand
TGATTGGGTTTCTTGAAAATCCCGAGAAAGATTGGCAAAAAACGTATGAAGAATTGATGCGACCTACACTATTTTAAAGGGGCTTACTTTTTATTTTCGTTAAAATGTAAAATGTATAAGCTTTAAAATCAAACAGTTGCAGTGTCAATTGGATTTTTTTGTGTTTTTATCGGACAATAATGTTTAGAAAAGAAGATTTCTCTTTGAGATTGAAAAAAGTTTGGATCTGACTCGGAAAGACTCATAAATAAAGTTTCTCCTCTGGGAGCGATAAATTTTTCCGACAACCAATATCCACATTCAAAATTCACATATTTATGATCAACATCCGCTGATGCAAGGAATCCGTTTCCATTTTTATAAGGGTAATAATTTTTAGCGGTTTCATCAGAAGTCATTCGCAAACCCCTATACCAAAGCACCTTTGGTTTTAAATTGTAACTAAAATTTTCCCGTTTAAACTTGATGTCTAAGCCATAAGAGCCATTAAAAAAATATATCGCATTTCCATCATAAGTATCAATCTCCCCGCCTTTATGAAATAACAATACCTGTAAATCCCCCTTAACTTCTAAGCGCTCTTTCTTCAGCACATTTAATTTAGTATGATTTCCAGCTGTAAATTCTTCTTGAAAAGGATCTCCATCGAAAATGAATTTTTCCCAATTCACCCATAAGTCACTTTCGGCATATTTAGATTCATGCAATGCTTGGAATCCGTATTCTACATTATTAGTGTAATATCTATCAAATCTATAAAACGGCTCTGCTAGCTCATGATTTAAATTACCATATATGCTACCAAAAAGAACTTCAAAACCTTGGATTACTTTATGTTGAATTTGATAAATAGGTATTACCTGAGAAAAGTCGTTACGGCCAGAATATTTTAATCCGTAAACTCCAATATTAGCCTTCGTATTTGAGTTAAAACAATACTCCAATGTAGGTTTTAGCATTACTCCTATTCCAGCTAAACTTGTTGCAAAAGGACTTTCATACTCATTGTTTTTTTGAAAAGATGTGCTTTCAAACCTAAAACTCAAATCTCTTTCACAACTATCACACAAGTATTCTTTGGTCAAAAACATTTGACCAAATGAATCTGATAGAGAAATAAAACTTAGTAATATAATTAGAAGGTACTTCATGAATAAAATCAGTAAGCCAAAATACTGTTATAAATCTGATAATGAAAACGTATCAAATTTTAACAATCGTTCGCCATTAAGTGCCTTAGAAACAATGGGAAAATTTTTAAAGATGCCAATTTCCTTTTCGGATAATTCTGAATCGATAAATATGTAATTAATTTCCTTTTCTTGCATAAAACCTAACAAACTATCAGATTGCAAATTGGTAAAAGGAATTCTATAATCTATTAAAGCGCTTTGTGTCCCATCTGATTTTAATCCCAAATTGTATATTTTACCGAAATTCGGGTTTGTATATACTGTTCTTCCTACAGAGGAATAACCATAATCTGCTGGAGTAATTGTACCGTCCATCTCAGTTACAACTAAAACATTCTTTAAATCCTTCAAATTGTTAACTATTTCATGATATTCTTTGCCTAACAAATCTTCACTTTGATATTGGTCAACACTTTTTTCTGTGATGAAAAATGAAACCATATAAAACCCAAAAAGACCTATAAAAGCAATATTTTTCCATTTCGATTTGATTTGATTGAGCGATAAAAGAGCAAAAAACACCAAACTAACATTAAGAATTGTATGAATTGGATTTGTAAATACTTGCCATGCGTTATACTCTTTATAAAAAAGAATATAAGCTGATAATGGCAATGCAAAAGATAATCCTATCAACAAACCTTTTCTCCAATCCTTTAAAAGTTTGAAAATGAATTTAAATACAATAAGAATAGCCAAAAGGTGAAAAACAACCGTTTGAATTGTTTTATCAAAAGCGTATCTCGAAAACTGTGTAAATGAGTTTATACTTATTTCAGAATCCGTATTCCTTTCATTCCAAAAAGAAGATTTATAAAGCAAAAAACTAAACAATAATGCAAAACAAATACTCCCTAATAAAAACCACCCTTTCCGTTGTTCAATACCGAAAGTTTTAATTACCGCAAATAAGGCAACAGGCAACAAAGCAAAAAAGAATGTGGGATAAATTAATACCAAAATCAAGCTTAAAAATCCCAATTCATAATACCTCTTATAGTAAACAGACGAAACAATAAACACCACGCCTACATATCCAGGCAGCAATTTAAAATTGTGATAATGTAATAGACTTTTTGCATGGAAAAAATCTATTCCGGGGCTTAAAATGTTAGGGTTGTCTGTTTGAATAAATAAGCCTGAGTAAAAAAGTAGCAGACCGATACCTATGAATACCTGCCAAGTTTTAGTAAGAAAGCTTTTCAATAAATAAGAAAAGGAAACTAAAACTCCTGTAAGTATTATTGGATATGTAATCCCAAACAAATTAATAATACCAGGCAAACCATTAACCTTTGTCAAAATTCCATTCAGCCATAAATCGCTGTAATGATAGGTTTGTGCGGGCTTATCCGCGATATTTTCTGACAGAAAAAATGATTTAGATTCCACACCACTTTCCAATAAAAAATCACTTAACTCAGCCCAAAAATAATAGTCTCTAAACTGTACTTTAGGATAATCCAATTTCCAAGTAAAAAGAAGCAAAATAAAGTGCAGCAAACTAATCATTCCAAGTATTTGAGTGAAAGCAAACTCCTTTTTAATACTTTGATTTAGAGGCGTAATTGATGCTTCTTTTTTGTTATAAATAAAGAAACCAAAAATCAGTAATACGCCTATTATTGTAAAAACCGTATTGAAACAAGTGTAAAATATACTTGTACTAACTACAGCAAAAAGAGCTCCTTTAACTACAAGGTTTTGAGGTTGAAGGTTAAACGTTTTGGCTATTAAATAGCCTATGAAGAAGAGCGCATTTGTTGCCAGAAAAAAGCTTAGAATAATCTTAACAACATAGCTACTCATAGAGGAACAACTTCACTATTTTTTTTCAGTGTTTGAAGCTTGCTTTTTTTGAACTTCTTTCAAATTGTTTTCTGCCAAAACAAAAGACGGTTGAATTTGAAGTGCTTTTTGGAAATAAGCTTCGGCGTCTTTCAAATTCTCCTGCTGTAAAGCCACAAAACCAGCCATATTTAAACTTGCTGCCACCAAATTAATTTCTTCCTTAATTAACTGTCCCATCGCATTTTGACGCGTCATTCCAATAGACTGCTTTATTGATGCTTCAGTATTAACAATGACTGAAATTGTTTTCAAACAATCATCATACTTTTTATTTTCAAATTGAATAGACGCTAAATCATATAAGTATTTAGGATTTGAAAACCTTTTATGCATTTCTATATAAAGCTGTGAAGCAGCATTGAAATTCTTTAAGTTTTTAAAACTCAAGGCAGCCAATTCCATTCCTACAACACTCAAAGAATCATTTTGAATAATTTGATCACAAGTATTAATGGCCAACTCAAATTGACCAGACTTGTAGTAAAACTTGGCCAAATTTGTTAGTTCTGTTAGGTTGTTTGGATCTTCAGCAAGTGCCTTGTAACTAAATACAATGGCGGTTTGATAATCACCCATTTTAATGGCCAAACTTTGAGCAATAGAATCCGAATTTACTTGTTGTTCAACTTTAGGTTTACAACATTGTTTTCCGTTTTTCTTTTTCCCAGCTAATGCAACTGAAGTTATTAGAAATAAAAAAGAAAAGATGATGGATGCTTTTTTCATACCGCAATATTAAAGAATAATTTCTATCCCCTTATTTAACAAGTGAAAATTCAATTTTCAGGAAATGAATAAACAAGAGCCTAAAACGTAAGTTGATCAATTAGCAACATAAAATATGGCTTCTATTAATTTGGTAATTTGTCGAAATGTTGAAATCAACACAGAAAATATATCCAGTTCATAATTTGCCGCCTTCAAGCAATTTGGATTTTAGAATTGAAGAAATTGAGTTCAACAATCATTACAATACCAACCACCCTCATGCTCATGATTATTTCGAAATCTTCCTTTTTTCCAATAAAGGTGGAGAGCATATTGTAGATTTCACCTCTCATCCTATTGAAGCTAACTCAATACATTTAGTGTTACCAGGACAAGTTCATCAAGTTAATCGTGAAGGTAGCTGTACAGGAATTGTTATGATGTTTTCAAAAGAATATGCTTCATCAAATCCAAGTTTACTTCAAACGCTAAATGAAACACCTTTTATTTTCACTCAAAACCACCCTTATATTGAGGTTTTAAAAAAATCTGATTTTGACTGGTTTTTTGATTTAGTGTCAAAAGTTTACAAAGATAACTCTTCAAATGGTTTCAACTCAAAACCTATTATTCAGTCTTATTTGAATATTCTATTACTTAAAACGCAGGAAATATTTTCAACTTCAAAATATAGCATTTCTAAAACCACCCCTTCAAACCATCAATAATTTTTTGAAGCGAAGATTTAGAAATTATGAAAGGAGGGGTTGCGTAAAGGTATTTTCCGATTGGACGAAGCCACAAACCTTGGTTAATGGCGTAAGGTTTGAATCCTTTTGTACATGCTGCAGATTTTGTTTCAATGACAATCATACAGCCTAAAATTCGAATTTCTTGGATATTCTCATGACTGAAATTTTGAAACGCTATTTTAAAAGCATTTTCAATATCGGCGACCTTTTGCAAGTAATCTTCTCTTTCAAAAATTTCAATGCTTTTTAAGCCAACTGCACAAGCTAATGGATTGCCCATGAAAGTTGGTCCATGCATCAATGCCTTTTCATAAGTATCCCCTAAAAAGGCATTGTAAACCTTGTCGTTGGCAATTGTGGCGGCATGACCCAAATAACCTGCTGTTAAGGCCTTTCCTAATACCATAATATCGGGTGTGATACCAGCATAATTACAGGCAAACATTTTCCCTGTTCTGCCAAAGCCGGTTGCTACTTCATCGGCAATAAAAAGTACATCGTATTGTTCGCAAATTTGTTTCGTGGCCTTTAAATATGCTGGAGCATAAATTTGAAATCCTCCAGCTCCTTGCATCAATGGTTCAACAATAAAAGCAGCAATTTCCTTATGATGATTTTTTAAAATTTGTTCAAATTCTTCAATAGCTTCCTGAAGTTGATCTGAAGTTGGATTAAAACCTCCTTTTGGAATTGAGGTATGAAAACCTTTTTGCAAAACGTGACTGTAGGAACCTGAATAATCGGGATCGTCGCCTACCTCCATGCATTTAAAAGTATCGCCATGATAAGCATTTTTAAGTGCCACGAATTTTGATTTCTTCAAATTACCCTGATTGCTCCAAAATTGCACCGCCATTTTTAAAGCCACCTCAACAGCTACCGATCCACTATCCGAGAAAAAAACATGATTCAAACCATCTGGAGTAATCTCCACTAACTTTTCAGCAAACTGCTCAACGGGATCATGCGTTAATCCACCCAACATTACATGGGCAAACTGACTGGCTTGACTGGCTAAAGCTTCATTTAACTCTTTATTATTGTAACCATGGATTGCAGCCCACCACGATGAAACCCCATCAATTAAAACTTGTCCGTTATCCAGCGTCAAAAACTCCTTCTGAGCCCTCACAACTTTAAAACGAGGGTCATTTAATTGCATTTGAGAATATGGATACCAAACAGCTTTGCTCATAAACGAAGTTTAACTGCAAATATCTTGAATTCAAATTAGAATATTAAGCCAATTAAAGTAATGCTTTTTCAAAACTCAAATTATCTTTTAATCACCTTGATTGTATGCCTCTAATTGCCAGCTGAGAGCTCTAAAAAGTAAAATGAAGAATTAAGTTGAGCCAGATTTAATGTAAATGTTGATTTAGCTATTCTTTCATCAAAAACAATACTTCCTCTTAGATCTAATAATCTTACCCTGTCTATTATTGTTTCTGAATTAATATTCAAATCATTATAAAATGGATTAGGATATAAATCAAAGCTATTGGTTAATTCAAAAGAGGAAGTTGGTTTACAATCCGAAATTGATTTCAAAGTGTCAATACAATAATTCTTTCCTGTATTTAAAGGGTCCAAATTGTTTACTTCTACTTCATAAAGCGTATCTGCATCCAAACCTTCATATTCAATGGTCACCACATAAATTCCATCTGGTAAATCACCAAATGAATAATAATTATTCTCATCTGTAATAGTTGCTTTAACGCTTCTCGATGGTGGAATTCGATCTAAAACAACATCTAACCCTGGTATTGGGTCTGTTTTTTGCCTTGGCTAGCACTATTATTAGCATAGGTTACTGTCCCTTCAATTTTTCCATTTCCTGTAAATTCAAAAGGGTAAATCCTTCTAGGGAAAATATCAGTTTCTAATCCGTCACAGTCTACTGGATTAAGCGGAACAGATTGAGATTTTCTAATAACGCTATCGTGGTAGGAGGTTACGTAGTTAGAGTCTTCTGGGTAAATACGAATCCAAAGGGGTAAAGCTGGAACAGAATCAAAAGAAAAACTTCCGTCGGCTTTAATTGTTGTTTCGCCAACCTGATCTAGTAATTGCCTATCTGAAGAATCAACATAGGCCACCAATGTACCTGCTTTTAAAGTGTCGGTTCCCTGAGCTACAAATCCAGAAACTTTTACAATTTTTCCTTCGTCGATGGTTAGTTCGGTAGCACCTGGCCAGAAATTAGCAGGGTTCCTTGCAACTCCGTTATAGTCGTTAGCAAGCTCCGCGGGATCAAACGAACTAGCTGAACTAAACTGTAAAGCTGGATCGGTAGAGCAATGCACCAAATCATAATTAATAGTATCTAGATATTTTATTTTTCCAAGAGCTGAATTTGGATCTCGGGTTCCAGAAATGGTTACATTTTGCCAATCCGTTAAATTGGTGAATTTGTCATCTAGGTATTGAAATATGGTATCCCCTTCGGAAAAGTAAACATTATTATTCATTGATATATCCTTAGAAATACTATCAATTTGAACTGCAAGCCCGTCAGATTTATTTTGAATTATGTTATCAAATAAATATATACTATCACATTTATTAAGTTTAAAAGAGGCTATTGTTGAATTGTTTAGAATAGAATTATTGTGACAATTTACATTCTTTGATTGCGCAAAGAATAAAGAATGCCCCTCACAATCTAGTATGTTATTGAAAACATAAACTTCACTTTCTGAAGCTTCAAACGAAACCCCAAAAATAGTTTTTACTTTATTATCGTAAAAGTAATTCTTCCCTTTTGAGGTGTTTATTCTAACTGCTGAAGAAAATATTTCACTTTCAAATGTATTACCATAGCAGCTAATATCTTTTGCCCAGTTAATATTTATACTTAAGATTGAATGGTTTTTAAAATTGTTATTTGTAGATCCCCCAATCATTAGGACAGGATTGATACAAAACTAAGATAATTTTCAAGCAGCATTTTCATAGAGTTGAGCGGGGATTTGATAGTTAAGGGATTGATGCCTTCTTTCATGGTTGTAGTAGTTAAAATATTCT